>CAYFIY010000009.1:0-46952 GCA_964343275.1 Hadarchaeota archaeon (SeqCode) | reverse complement strand
GTACATCAAAAATTGTGACTTTCATTGACATATCGACCACACTCAGCCTCTAATGAAGGTCTTTATTTCGACTTCACGTATCTCTATTTTATCTTCATCTATTTATTACCTATCATGTTATGGATTTCCTCATGAAGCCGTCTAAATCTGTCAACAGCAGGGTGCTGGAGTCCTAACTTTGACTTGAAACACTGTAGGGCCCTCTCGTATGTATCCTTTCTACATCCATTGGTGAGTTTATCGGCATAAGTCACGACCTTTTCCTCCAATGTAACGGGGACTAAGTCCTTTTCAGGCATCCCCAGTTCCTTTGCCTCGCTCGCAGGTATGCCCGAACCCACGTGTCTCTCCGCAAAGTGGGCGAGGTCTCCCAAACCCATTCTCCTTAGAATTTTAGCACCCTCAACCCCATGGTTGACGGCATGAGTGACAGTTCTACCGATATCGTGGACCAAACTTCCAAGGCTAACGAGCCCGATATCAATTTCGTAACCATTTGCCTTGACTATCTCCGCGATCGAGAGGGCAACTCGTTCTACGGCCAAGATGTGCTGAATAACATCATCTAGGCATCCGGCCTCACGTACTACGTGGAGTACTTCCTCCCTGGAAATCATCTCATGCACCACCGACATTAGTAGACTTACCAATATTTTGCACTTTGGGGCCTCGAAATGCTCATAAAATCTGCGGTATATAATTACGCGGGAACATGAAAAAAATTTACATAAGAGCTAAGAACTTCGAGGTGGAAGCTGAGATTCTTGAGAAAGAGGTACAAAAAACCACGCAAGCTATCTGGTCAGCTTTACCATTTGAAGCAAAGGTTGAGATTTGGAAGGAAGAGATCTATTTCGATATTTCGGTCAAAATCCAGATCGAGAAACCGACCTCGAGCACGAAAGCTGGTGACGTTTCATATTGGCCAGACGGACCCGCTTTTTGCATATTCTACGGAAGCTCGCAACCGATAAGTCCTGTTGAGACCTTCGCTCGAATAAAAGACGGGATTGAAAAATTTCGCGATCTAAAGACTGGAGATTGGATAACAGTTAAACGGTCTAGGGAATAACCCCGGTAAACTTGGCCAACCTTTCAGCCGCTTTTCTGCTGAGGCCGCTCTTCAAGACAGTGTAGCGATCTAGCCTAATCTTATGGGCCACCGTCAACGCCTTGATAATATACTTCGCAGGTATCCCAAGTTCCCTTGCGTTGGTCGGAGATCGGATGGTTTTTAGTGACTTTCTGACGGACTCCCAGTCCTCACCGTGAAGATATGCCATCATTATTGCCCCCACACCACACTGCTCGCCATGAAGAGCGTGCCTGGGGGCGATAATATCCAAGGCATGACTAAAGAGGTGCTCTGCTCCGCTAGCTGGCCTGCTGTTACCTGCTATCGCCATCGCCACGCTGCTCGAGATGAGAGACTTCACCACTTTCCTGACGCTCTCCTCAGTGTGCCGGTGAATGGCTTCTGCGTTTTCCACTACCAGTTGATAACTAACCAGCGATAGCGTTGCCGCATATTCGCTGTACGGCTCACCGTTCAGGCGTTGCGCCATCTGCCAGTCACGAACCGCAGTTAAATTGGAGATGATGTCTCCACAACCGGCAGCCAACAAACGGTATGGAGCGCGTTTGATAACGATAGTATCCGCGACTATGGCTATAGGCGCGTGAGTCTGAACCGACGTCGGTCTTTTGCCGCCCCTTAAGGAGGCCCTAGAGGAAGCTATACCGTCGTGTGAAGCAGCAGTGGGGACAGAAACAAATGGCTTACCTTCCTCAAAAGAAGCTAATTTAGCGACATCGATGCATTTACCTCCACCAACTCCTAAGAAGAAATCAACTTTACTTCGGGCAATTTTTCTTACCTTAGCAACGGTAGGCAAGTCCGCCTCCTTTATAATAGCCGGCACTGCGGTAAACTTTGCGCGTTCAATCTGGAGTTTGACACTCGACCCGATAAACTTGAATGTTCGGGGATCTGCCACTATCAAAGCTCTCCTTCCTGGACACAATCGTTTACAAATATCTACCACTTCGGAAATCACTCGTGGGCCTATCCAGACTTCCCTTGGTAGCTCTATTTGCTTCGGCTCTTTCAACAAACCACCGCACTAAAATTTGCGGATAACTTTATATACGAATACCACAAGTTCCTATCGTCGCTTCTAATGCGGCATTTTTGGAGCGTATTGAATTGAAAGATGATAAACTAAAATACCTTGAGGGCACGACCACAGTTGGAATCGTTTGTAAAGATGGGGTGGTGCTAGCTACGGACACCCGTGCCACCATGGGATACCTCGTGGCTAGCAAGAAGGCAAGGAAAGTCTACAACATAACTGACCACATTGCGTTTACTACGGCCGGGGGAGTCGCAGACACTGAGCAGCTCGTCAATATGATGAGAGCCGAAACAAAGTACTATGAAATGCGCGAAGGCAATCCCATGAGTGTTGGGTCCTGCGCTAAGTTGACTTCCAACGTCATGAACACCTTACCATACCTAGCTAACCTACTGGTCGGCGGTATGGAAGAAAACGAACCAAGGCTGTTCTTCATCGACTTGGATGGAGGCATGACTGAGGAAAATTTGGTCTCAACTGGTTCGGGTTCACCTGTGGCATACGGCGTGCTCGAAACCGAGTTTAAGGGTGAGATGGAGACCAATGATGCAATCCCCATAGCCGTGAGGGCATTAAAGGCCGCGATGAAACGGGATATTGCGACCGGAAACGAAATCATGGTCGCCATCGTGACAAAAAAAGGGTACAATGAACTTTCCTCTGATGAGATAAAAAATCTAGCTTAGCTTTATGCACTAAAACGGTGGGAGCATGGCTGCTGAAAATTTACTCAGGGAAATAAAGGCAACCGTTAAGGAGATGCCATTTGCCGACGCTGTCTCTGATATAAACTTTGAGGGACCCAGAGTAGTACTCTACTGCAAGAACTTGGATTTGTTGATGGACAATGGTGAGATGATAAAGGACTTCGCCCGTAAGATCAGGAAGAGAATAATCCTTCGCCCAGATCCATCAATTTTATCCAATAAAGAAGAGGCCGAGAAACAAATCAGAAAGCTAATACCGGCCGATGCTGGGATTACCGATATAATTTTCAGCGACGATGTGGGGGAGGTCACGATAGAGACGGAAAAGCCGGGCGTCGCTATAGGCAGGGGGGGGACCCTCCTCAGAGAAGTCATGCACAAGATAAGCTGGACCCCACGCGTGATCAGGTCCCCGCCAATAAAATCGGATGTAGTCCGAAACATCAGGCTTTCCATGATTTATAGTGGATCGGAGAGACGGAGCATCCTCAGAAAGATAGGAAAGCGAATTCACCGAGAGCAAAAGGCAAAAGATAGCTGGGTGCGCCTTACACATCTGGGTGGCGCTCGTGAAGTCGGAAGGTCGTGCCTCCTGTTGCAAACTCCAGAAAGCAAGGTATTGTTGGACTGCGGCGTGAACGTGGCAGCCGAAGATAAGGCCTTCCCCCACTTAGAAGTGCCAGAGGTGAGACTCCCTGAGCTAGACGCAGTTATCTTAACCCATGCTCATTTAGACCACTGTGGTTTCGTACCATACCTTTTCAAGTATGGTTTTGAGGGACCAGTCTATTGCACCCCTGCTACACGCGATTTGGCAGTGCTTCTTCAACTAGACTATGTCGAAATAGCGGAACGTGAGAACAAAACCAAGCCCTACACAAAAAGGGATATTGGCTCCTTCGTATCTCGTTGCATCCCTTTAGACTACGGAGATGTAACTGACATTGCTCCGGATGTTAAAATCACGCTTCATAATGCTGGGCATATCTTAGGATCTGCCCTAATCCATCTCCATATCGGCGATGGTCTTTACAATATAGTCTACACCGGCGACATGAAATTTAACCATACGCGACTGTTTTCACCTGCTGTCTATAGTTTCCCCCGAGTGGAAACCTTGATTATAGAAAGCACGTACGGAGGACATGAAGATATTCAGCCGTTCAGAGCCGACGCTGAAAAAGCATTTATCCAAATAATTAACGAAACGACAAAACGCGGTGGGAAAGTAGTCATCCCAGCATTTTCAGTCGGAAGGGCTCAGGAAATAATGGTATTGCTCGAGATGTCCAGACGCAACAAAATACTGGATAGCGTCCCGGTGTATCTGGATGGTATGATATGGGAAGCTACCGCCATCCATACTGCATATCCTGAGTACCTATCTCCAGAGCTTCGAGAGATGATATTCAAAGGAGATGAAAACCCATTTATCTCGGAAATGTTTACAAAGGTCTCAAACCCGAACCATAGAACGGAAGTAATCGATGGAGGATCCTCAGTGATATTGTCCACAGCGGGCATGATGACAGGTGGTCCCGTGATTGAGTATTTCAAACGATTAGCTCCAGACCCGAAGAATACACTAATCTTTGTTGGATACCAAGGAGAGGGATCGATGGGACGTAGAATACAGAAAGGGTGGAGAGAAATTTCAATGCGCAATGAAAAAGGAAAACTTGAGGAAATAAAGGTTAATATGGAGATAAAAACAACAGAAGGGTTCAGCGGACATTCAGACAGAGCGCAATTACTGAACTACATTCGCAGACTGATGCCAAAGCCTGATCGAATCATCAGCGTCCATGGCGATGAACGCAAGTGCGTGGATATAGCTGGAACTCTCCACAAACTTTTCAGGGCCGAGACGAGAGCACCATTGAATCTGGAAACCCTAAGGCTACGTTGAAGCTTCCAAGAATGCAAGTTCCTTCTTTGTTAGTTTGCGTCTCTTGGCCCTTTTATCGATAATTGCGCTGTGACCAAAGGGATCCATCACAATCAAATTGGTTTTCTTAAGACCATGCATAATGGCTCCAAGAGTTTTGAGCTTTCTCTCCGCTACGCGACGTCTAGCCGGACTTGCGTCCGACATGGCAAAAACTATCGCCTCCTTAACTCTGTTAAGGACCCCCTCAACATTTGATATGTAACCTCGGCTACCCGAACTCGGCTTGATTGTCACACCAAGCTCTGGAATTTTGATCGTAGCAGTACCCGACTTCACAACCCTGACATTCATATCGCCCGAAGACGATATCTTATACTCGTGACGCGATGGTTCCCGTTGCCTTAGGTGCAGGACGTCCGAGTGCTTGAACATACAACCGCTGCATAACACAAGGGTTTCCATCGTCTCTCCAAAGAAAGGGATATTATTCATCCTACCGGTAACCTGAAAAGTGCCTTTAGCTCCACAAATGGGACAATTTTGAACTGGGAAGGTGAACTCCCCTTTCCCCATGTGCACACCGAACTAGATAGAGGATTTTTTAAATTGTAAGCTGACGAATTTTGGCGTGGCGATTACTTTGGTATTAGTCAGACGTCCTATATCGCCACCTATACCCTGACAGACCCCCTTGATCTGGTCAATCGCTCTTTTGAGTTCGTTGGGATCCTGATTCATCAACACACTTATATCCAAGATAACTATGTTTCCTGCCCTTATCTCATCCGCTGCCTCATCGACATCCATCAAGCTGTTCAGTTCTACACTCTTGATGTAGATGGGCTCGAGTTCTCCAACCTTTCCAAGCCTTTGTCCAGCATCAAGTTCCATAACAGGAACTTCCGAAACGGTCTCGGGCTCTCGACCTGGTTTACCTAAAATCTTCTTCAGGGACTTCATATACTCTCGGGAAAATATGAACTAACAAATATTTAACCTTTTTCCAACAGCGGCCATATCTTATCTCCCACGTGGTGGATATTTTTGACAACCTTTCCTTTAGGGGCTACCATATCTTCACTTGCAGTAAGTGCCAAACCCACGGCTATAGATTTTTCGTGTCGCTCGTCAACCACCTTAATAATATTTCCCTGTTTTATACCAGGATCAACAGATACCACGCCTGGACCCATCACGTCGGCGCCGCTAGCCACGTATGGCACCGCCCCCATGTCCACAGTAACTCGACCAAGATTGAACATATCCACGTTGTTCAGAGTTGGATAAATTTCCCCACCCTTTCTGAAAAAAATTATCTTGTCCTCACTGATTATCAACTCGACTTGGGTTTCGAGTTTTAATATCTCTAAATCTCTACCAATTTCATCAAAGATAGATTCTCCAAACTTCTTTTTAACCGCTTCCAACAGCTCTTTTACATCCCCTTTACGGGGCCTATAACGCCTTGCGGAAGGCATGAAAGGTATTTTGCTCGATAAACTTAAATAGCGAACTGGTGAAAGGTTGATGATTTCAATGAGTCATCGACCATTAGATGTACTAAATAAAGCACTTGGGTCGTCGGTCTTAGTTGGGCTCAAAGGTGGTCGTGAATTTCGTGGAAAGCTTAGCGGCTTCGACGTACACGTGAACATTGTGCTCGATGAAGCCGAAGAACTACAAAGTGGAGAGACCACTAAGCGCTACGGGACGATGGTCATTCGCGGAGACAGCGTGGTCTTCATCTCCCCAGCTGGGTGATCAGACGGTCAAAGGCACAGCATCGATGGGTAAAAAGCATAAAGTCATGCATATCCGATGCAGGCGTTGCGGAAGGCGAGCTTATCATGCTCAAAGAGGAGTTTGTGCCGCTTGTGGCTATGGACGTTCTCGGCGCATAAACCGCTATAATTGGAAGGTTAAGACCGTCCAAGGACGAAGACTCCGATAGCTATCTCCCTAAAATCAAGTTTTTTTCGCTTTACAAAATCTCTTAAGGCTACCTGCCAACTATTTCTCCGACGGGCCGGTGGATCAGTTGGAAGATCACCCGCTTGGCATTCGCCAAAACCAAAATGCGGGAGGTCGCGGGTTCGAGTCCCGCCCGGTCCACCATATTTTAGATAGATGTAAATTATTTTTCGCGATATTTTCTAAATAGTTAACTCTTATGCCCGGAATATCTAGTGGGGGGTCTGACAACCTGACGATAGTTCCAAAGCGGAGGAAGAAAAAAGTACGCACGATTAATGACCTAAAGAGAGGCATCATTCTCTTCATGGTATTTTTAGGTCTCTCGGTAGTCATCCACGAAACATTCCACTTAATCGTGGCTCGAGCCCTTGACTACGAGGCAAACGCATTCTACGGAATAAGTTTTTTTAACGTCTATGGTTACGTCAACATAACGCCAACATCCAAGAGCCTGATTCATACCCTGCTTATTTTCAGCTCAGGTGGGTTGGGAACAGCTGCGATGTTTTTCGTGCTCTGGTCCACCATCGAAGATATCATAGCTAAGCTATTGCTTTCATTCTTTACATTTATGCAATTATCTTATGGTGGCCTGGAGCCGATGTACGGCATAGGGATAATCAACTTTGAATCGTTGAGTATTTGGCCGATAATCGCAGGTATGGTTGGATTGATAATTTTCAGAATAATCTATTGGAGGCTTGGTTGGTGGTGACAAAGAAACTTGAAATCCGGCTAACTATGTCGCTAACAATGTCATCAATCTGGCTTATTTGTTAAGTTCATATGATTTTTTTCAAACATCAGCTCCTCATCAATTTCGTCGGTGCTGGAACCTTAATGAAGTGTAAATATCTATTCCCGTCCTTGCGGGTGATTAGAATTATCGTGTTATCGATCTCCTCAGACAGAGCAAAATCTAACTTCAAGCCGTCCTTTAAAACGTAGACCATTGCGAAGTGGTATTTTCTACTAAAGTTTATCGCCGACTTCACCACATCTATTTTCACTGGACCATATCAATTTGTTCGCCTTAGAAGCTCTCCGAACAGCTTTCTCAGTTCACGCCTTCCTTGGAAGTGATAGTTCAAAACCAAAGAGATGCACGAATGTGATTGTCAACGCTTAGAGAATTTTCTACCGCACTTAGAACAAGCCCAATACTCCATAGACCTCAATAAAACTCATCTGAATATTATTAGTGCATGTCGAAGGGCTTACCACTAAGCTTTATGTCCATAAATTTGAGTCTCTAAATGGGGCCCGTAGTCTAGTGGTTATGACGTCACCCTGACACGGTGAAGGTCGCGCGTTCGAATCGCGCCGGGCCCACCAGTTATAATTTGGATTGAAATCATCTATCTGAGTTCACCTTGCATAACCTATTTTTTAATACCTGCCTTAGTTGCTTTAATGAAACTGATACTTGCCTCATCAAAGGACAAAGCGGCAAAAAATATCGCCGCACAACTACTAGAATTTTACGACTTTGAGAGAACGTCAGGCCCGGAAGTTGATTACATTTTCAATAATGTAGGAATGGTAATGACCGATAAAGAAACTACTAAGTTAACCACGCTCTCCCTGAAAGCTGATGAAGTAATAGTCGCTTCGAGACACGCTAGCGCTACTGGTAGACCTTCTTTTACTGTTCACGTCCCTGGTGAACTCGAACTCCATAAGATGGCGTTAGCTTCGCCTCCAACCATCAAGTCGGCGTTGGTATCGCTGGTGGCTGCGCGTGATGAACTTGAACTTCCCCACAGTGTTTCACTTGAGTCCACCCACCATGGACCATCAAATCTTGATATTCCGGTTACCTTTGTTGAAATCGGAAGCACCATGGAAGAATGGAGCAACCAGAGGGCTGGAGAAATCGTTGCTCACGCGATAATGAAAGCGGCCATCTCACCTGCGAAATGCTCGAATGCCGTCGGTCTCGGAGGTCCACATTATGCTCCACGCCATACCGAAATTACACTGCATACCAACCTGGGTATAGGACACATTCTTCCCAAATATCTAAAATTTGACGAAAAGTTGATAGAACTTGCTGTCTCACGTACCCGTGGGCTAGCGCAGTTTTTGGCACTTGACTGGAAGGGTTTGAGCACCGAACGTAGAGCCATATGCCAAAAAACGGCAGATAGATTAGGGATTCGCGCCGAACGCTCGAAAGATATTATTACTCAGGAAAAGCTTTAAATCGATATGCGAGGAGAATCCCTTGAGACGGGAGTGAGTGATTTATTTGAAAAAGATCGAAAATGCCGTGTTCACCCCTGAAACCGGATTTGCCTTGACAAAAGCATTGAAAACTACACCCGATAGAACCACAACTGAAACGAAAGGAATTACCACGGAGGAACTAGAACAAATTTTGCAACGGTCTAAGGCAGGAATTATCACAGTAGGATGCGGTGGAGCAGGCTGTAATACTGTCTCCCGCATGATGGGGATTGGAATTCGCGGCGCTCAGACCGTAGCTATAAACACGGACGCTCAAGATCTCCTCTACACCACTGCCGATCGCAAGATGCTAATTGGACAAGATCTGACACGCGGGCTCGGAGCTGGAAATAATCCCGAAAAAGGCGAGGCCGCCGCTAGGGAGGACGAAACGACAATAAAGGATTTTGTTTATGGAGCAGACCTTGTCTTCATCACGTGTGGGTTGGGTGGTGGCACAGGCACAGGTTCAGCTCCGGTGGTTGCGGAAGTGGCCAAGAAGTTGGGCGCGCTTACTGTGGCAGTTGTGACGCTCCCCTTCACCGTTGAAGGAACCAGGCGAAGGTTAAACGCTGAACAGGGATTGGAGCGACTTCGTGCAGTTACCGACACCGTCGTGGTCGTCCCGAACGATAAGCTACTGGAGATGACTCCTGACCTCCCAGTAGGGGCCGCATTCAAGGTTTCCGACACGCTTTTAATAGAAGCAATAAAAGGCGTAACCGAGATGATAACAACACCTGGTTTGATTAACTTGGACTTCGCTGATGTTCGCGCCGTGCTCCAAAATGGTGGAATTGCCATGATCGGCATAGGAGAATCCGATACCGAAAATAGAAGCGTGGAAGCCGCAGAAGAGGCACTAAACAGCCCCCTGCTCGACGTGGATATCACGGGAGCCAATGGAGCTCTTCTAAACATCGTAGGTAGTCCTGACATGACCTTAGAAGAAGCCCAGAAGATGGTTTCTCGTGTTTCTGAATCACTGGACCAAGATGCGCAAGTCATTTGGGGAGCTCAGATATCACAGGACATGAAAAATTCTGTGAGAGTCATGGTGGTTCTCTCCGGTGTACACTCACCATATGCATTGGTTCCTGGAGAAAAGCCGCTTAAACCGGATGAACCCATAGAGTTGGGACTAGAGGACGTTTAATGCGTAAATTTCTGTATGAGGCCAGACGAATATTAGCGATAGCGAAAAAGCCCGATAAGGGAGAATACATGCAGGTAGCGAAGGTCGCAGGGATAGGAATTCTCATCATTGGCTTCGTTGGATTTGCCATTATGTTCGCCAATTTTTTAATTGAGGGGATACTGGTAAGTCCTTAGGGTGATTCCATAGTGGAAGAAGTTCAAAAACCAGCCATATTTGCAATCAGGACCACTATTGGTCAGGAAAAAAACACGACAGATATGATTGCAACAAGGGCTAAAAGTTACACCCTACCTATCAAGACGGTCCTAGCCCCTACGGGAATAAGGGGTTACATATTTATCGAGGCGCTAGGGAAGACTACCGTCGAACGGGCACGCGTTGGTATCAAGCAGGGAAAGGGCATGGTGGCAGGGGAGGTCCCATTAGACCAAATAGAGCAATTCCTGGAGCCGAAAGCCGCAGTTGTTGGTATGGAGATAGGTGATATGGTGGAGCTAGTCTCTGGTCCGTTCCGCGGAGAGCGCGCTAGAATCATTAGGGTTGACGAAGGCAAAGAGGAAATAACCGTTGAGCTTTTCGAAGCTACGGTTCCCATCCCAGTTACTGTTAGAGGAGATTCTGTAAAGATCTTACAGAAAAAGGAAAAGGAGGGAGAGCAATGAAAGCAAGCGATTTGAAGGCTGACATGCGAAGCATCGAAATAGAACTCACAATAGTTGAGATAGAGGAGACCCGGGCCTACACAAGAAAGGATGGGCAGGAAGGTAAAGTGACAACAGCGATAGGGGAAGACGACTCGGGCCGTGTAAAGGTTTCGTTGTGGGATGCAGATATAGAACGCGTTAAAGTCGGCAACAAGATAAAGATTACTAACGGATACTCGAGATTGTTCCGAGATGAGGTCCAAGTAAGCTCAGGTATTTACGGCAAACTGGAAGTCATAAGCTAAGTATCTTTGGAACCAACTGCCCGCAGATTTTAGCTTCGTCCAGACAAGGGGAGATACTTGCTCATTTGCCAAAAGACCATAGTGTTTTTAATATTTGCAGCTTATTTTTGATGGAACGATCACTAAGTTAAGGTTGATACAATATGGAATCCAGAGTAAAAGTTTTGGTAGAAGGAGGGAAGGCGTCCCCTGGACCACCGCTAGGTCCAGCTTTGGGCCCGCTGGGAGTAAACGTGGGGCAAATCATTGCAAAGATCAACGAGGCTACAGGTCCTTTTTCTGGGATGAAAGTTCCAGTTACCGTTATCGTGAAAAAGAAGACTAAGGAGTTCATAGTCGAAGTTGGGTCTCCACCTACTGCCGCCCTCATAAAAAAAGAGCTGGCCCTAGAGAAGGGGGCAAAAACATCGGGCACAGAAGTGGTAGGAAACATGAATCTTTCCCAATTAATCAATATCGTCAAGCTAAAATCTGGCACCAGTCTGGCAAAAAACCTAAAAGCGGCTGTAAAAGAAGCATTGGGGACGTGCGTCAGCTTAGGTGTAACCGTGGATGACAAAGATGCCCGAGAGGTACAGCAGGAAATTGAAAAAGGGGCGCACGACGAGGAGCTGAAGTGAAACTATGGAAAAAGCTAAGGACCTACTCAGCTCAATTAAACAGGCGAGATCATCTGAGCCACAGCGTAAGTTCAGCCAGAGCTTCGAAATTTCAGTAGTTTTTAGGGACATAGATCCCAAGAAGCCAGAAGGTAAAATTGCCGAGGAAGTTGTACTGCCCCATCATGCTGGCGAGCCGAAAAGAATCATGGCATTCGCAGATGGCGAACTTGCCCGTAAGGCTAGCGCAGCGGGAGTGATCCAGGTAATGGGACGAAATGAGGTGGGGGAACTTCAGAAGAACCGCAGGCAGGCGAAGAAAATAGCCGAAAATTTCGACTTTTCCATTGCCCAAGCCGACTTGATGATCTCGATAGGAAAAGCATTGGGGCCCGTACTAGGAACGAGAGGAAAAATGCCAAAACCAATTCCACCGAACACTGATCCTAATCCATTGATAGAAAGGTTAAAGAAGAGCGTGCGAATTGCGACAAAAGAACAGTCCGCGGTAAACGCCAAAATAGGAGTTGAAAGCATGAACGATGAACAACTTGCAGCGAACGCCAAAGCAATCATGGATGCGATTGAGCGCAGACTAGGTGGAGACCTGACCAAAGTCAAGACGGTCCGCGTAAAGACTAGCATGGGGAAACCTGTTGAGGTGGAGGTAAAGAAATGATAGCTACAATAAAATCGGAGAATGTTCGGCCCTGGAAGTCAGAAGTCGTTGATGAGCTAATGAAGCTCATCGAACACTACCCTATCGTTGGAGTGCTTGATATTTCAGATCTTCCAGCCGCTCAGTTTCAGCAGATACGGCAAAACCTCAGGGGGAAAGCTGAGATAGTTGTTTCAAAAAACACTTTGGTTTCGATTGCTATCAAAGAGTCGGCCAAACTGAAAGATAAAAAAATCGAAGAACTTTTGCTTTCCCTGAAAGGGCAAACGGGAATAATCTTCACCGAAATGGATCCGTTCAAACTAAGTAAGTTTCTACGAGACAACAAGATCAATGCGCCTGCAAAACCAGGTTCAATTTCACCGAAAGATATCCTCATTCCTGCCGGCGAAACCGACTTCGCCCCAGGTCCTGTTGTCGCTGAGCTTCAACGTATTGGGATAAAGGCGCGTATCCAAGGCGGAAAGGTGGTGATTCTCGATGATCACCATCTGCTGAAAATTGGAGACACTATCTCAAAAGAAGTGTCAGAAGCTCTGGCCAAGTTTGGTATCATGCCGATGGAACTAGGACTTAAACTTCATGCTGCCTATGAAGCAGGCATGGTTTTTATTGGCACGGTACTTGAGATAGACGAAAAGAAAGTATTAGATGATATTCAATTTGCAAGCGCGAGTGCAATTAACTTGTCACTGAATGTGAACTACCCGACTACCCTGACCATCGGCGTCATGATCGTGAAGGCAAATGTTGTGGCCCAAAACTTGGCACTCGATGCATCTCTTCCTGTGGCACAAATTATGCCCTCTCTACTAGCCCGCGCAAATGATGAAATGATTGGCCTCGCCGCTGTCGCCGGCAATAAAAATCCTGATGTCTTAGATGCCGAGCTTAAGGATATGTTAGGCATAAAGCCGCTGAAAACCGAACCCAAGGAAAAACCAGCGGAGAAAGTTGAGCAACCAGTGGAGAAAGTTGAGCAACCAGTGGAGGAAAAGCCCAAAGAGCAATAAGCAAGGACCGGCGAACCTTAACTAACCAGCAACAATTTATATTGGTGTATACACAAAGAAAAGGTGATCAAGATGGAATACGTACATGCAGTTCTTCTGCTTCACAGCGCTAAGCAGCCCATCACTGAGGAAAATGTAAAAAAGGTGGTCGCTGCCACGGGATCGCAGGTTGACGAGGCCAGAGTAAAGGCAATGGTGGCGGCGCTCGAAGGAGTGAACATTGAGGAGTCCATAAAGAGCGCAGCGGTCCCATCCGTAGCTGCACCGGCGGCTCCGACAGCTCCAGCAAAAACAGAGGAGAAAAAGAAAATAGAGGAAGTCGAGGAGAAGAAAGACGATGAAGCCTTGGCTGGACTTGGCGCATTATTCGGCTAATGTAGAAATTTATCCTCCCTCGTCATTAAACAGACCATTTAGCTTCCCGAGCAATTTTAATTAGTAAATGGGACAAGTTCCCCGCGGCTTTTTTTAGGTACATTACATGTGCCCAATTTCGGGAAGACTTTTAACTTTCATTCAGATATTTGGTTGTCGAGGGGAAGCGTTTGAAAGATATATACCGAGTTAATCTTTTCGCGAGCAATGGCTTCGAGCAAAAGCGCTGTTCTAACTGCAGTAGAATTTTTTGGACGCTTGATCCGAACAGAAGCACCTGTGGCGATACGCCATGCGACGAGTACACTTTCATAGGAAACCCTCCAACGAGGCGAAAATACTCTTTGCATCAAGTGAACAGGGCTTTTTTAAAATTTTTTGAAAAACAAGGACATCAAGTCATTAAAAGGTACCCCGTAGTTGCCAGATGGCGGGACGATATATTTTTGACCATAGCTTCAATTGCGGATTTTCAGCCTTGGGTCACCAGCGGCCAAGTTCCGCCGCCCGCCAACCCACTCGTGGTAAGTCAGCCAAGCATCCGGCTAAAGGATATAGATAACGTCGGTCGCTCCGGACGCCACTTCACGCTTTTCTTTATGGGGGGACACCATGCTTTCAACTCACGTCGAAAACGGATCTACTGGACGGACAAGACACTCGCACTCTGCCATGATTTTCTAACGCGAGAACTAGGAATCAAACCGGATGAAATTTCCTACATCCAAGACTTCTGGGAAGGCGGCGGAAACGCCGGTGAAGATTTTGAGGTCAATGTCAGAGGTCTGGAAGTAGCGACGTTGGTCTTCATGCGCTATTCTGGACAAGGGGGAAAATATAGGCCCCTTTCGCTCCAAATAGTGGACACCGGATATGGAATAGAACGTTTTACATGGTTATCCCAAGGGAACGCTTCAAGTTACGAAGCTATTTTCTCCCCGATGATTAAGCATCTATCCAAACTAGCTAGCGTGGAAATGCCACCGGTTGAATTGTTGCGAGAGAACTCAAAGATTGCTGGGATCATTGACATAGAAAGCGGACGTGATCTTCATTACTTAAGGGCAAAAGTTAGTCAGCGAATGAGTTTAAACGTTGAAGAGGTGGAAAGGCTTCTTTCTCCGCTCGAAAGCATTTACGCGATAGCGGATCATCAGCGCTGTCTCGCGTTCATGTTCGGGGACGGAATAACACCCAGTAATGTACGTGAAGGATATCTCGCCCGTCTAGTGCTTAGGCGGACATTGGATATGATGGGTAAAATCAAAATTCAGGTGCCTCTCGCTGAGCTAATGAGTTATAATTTGGACACCCTCTATAGCCAGTTCCCAAATCTCAAAGAAAATTCCGACTATATACTGGAAGTCGTTGGGCTTGAAGAACAGCGATATAGAGATGCAATTTCTAGAGGGAGCAGATTGGTGCAGAGGTTAGCGTCGGAACTTCACGACCGAGCGGAACCACTACCCACTAAAAAACTGATAGAGTTATACGACAGCCATGGGCTCCGACCCGAGATCGTCAGGGATGTCGCAACCAAATCAGGCGTAAATGTTGATATCCCCGAAGATTTTGACATCAAGGTCGCCAAAAAACATTGTAAGAGCAGACATGTTCCAGTACGGGTAGCGCCAGTTTCAGAGGAAAAGTTAAAGGGTCTAGCTCCCACAAAAGCAATTTACTACGAGGACCAGTATTCTCAAGAGTTCAAGGCTAAAGTGCTGTGGACCCTCAACGACTACGTGGTTCTAGACAGGACAGCCTTTTATCCAGAAGGAGGCGGACAACCGAGCGATACAGGATACATTAAATCTAATAGAAGGAAAGCTGAGGTTTTGAATGTCTTCAAGAGTGGAGACTGGGTAATCCACAAGCTGAAAAATAACGTATTCAAACCAGGAGAGAAAGTGACTTGTGGGATAAATTGGAAACGAAGAAGTGCGCTTATGGGGCACCACACTGGAACTCACATCCTACTTGGAGCAGCTGGACAGGTTCTCGGTGCACATGCTTGGCAGCAGGGGGCACAGAAAGGTATCGAAAGCAGCCGACTTGATATTTCCCACCATAAAAAGATCAGTCCTAAGGAATTAACAGAAATCGAACGACTGGTTAACGAAGTGGTGATTGAGGACAGACCAGTCAAAGCTAAGTGGATGAACCGGAACGAGGCCGAGCAAAAGTATGGGTTTGATCTGTATCAAGGCGGAGTTGTTCCCGGAAAACTCGTTCGGGTGGTTGACATCGATGGCTGGAACACCCAAGCCTGCGCTGGCACCCACTACCAGAGAACTGGTGAGGTAGGATTCATTAAAATACTCAGCACGGAGCGGATCCAAGATGGTATCGAGCGTGTAGAATTCGCGATAGGAGTGTCAGCTCTGAAGTTTGTTCAATCACAAGAACGACAGCTGGCAAAGACGGCAGGTATACTGAAGATACCACCAAATCAGATTGCCGCCGCCACACAGCAGCTATTCGATGATTGGAGATCCAGTCAAAAGGAGAATGAGAAACTGAACCGAAAGTTAGCCGAGTTGAGTCTAACCGGACTGAAATCAAAAACCACGCAGATGGGGAGAGTGCGGTTTATATCCGAAGAAGTTGAATCCGCAAGCCAAAACGAGTTGATACATATCGGGAGCCGTCTCACAGAGGAGGACAAGGAACTCGTTGTGGCCTTGGGATCAAGAAATGATAAGGCAAGGTTGGTCATAATGGCAGGCAAAGAAGCTGTGAAAGCGGGTGCTGATTGCGGAGCAATGGCTGCCGAGACGTCCCGCATTATCGGAGGTGGAGGTGGCGGTAAGCCAGATCTGGGTCAGGGTGGTGGGCCGGAGACCGATTTATTAGTAGCCGCCCTCAAAAGAGCCATAGAAATTTGTGGTAAGCAGCAAGCTCGCGAATAAAGGTAAAACAAAGTAGTAAGTCATCGCCTATTACAAATGCATTTTTTATCGTTGGTTGGTAAGTTGTAAGATGGCGAAAGTATGGTGAACTGGCGGGAAATTGATGAAAAATGGCAGGAATCTTGGCGCAAAGAAAAAATTTTTGAGGCTGAGCCAGGGGAAAGACATAAGTTCTATTTGACCGTCGCTTACCCATATGTCTCTGGGCCCATGCACATAGGCCATGGCCGGACTTACACCATCCCAGATGTTATCGCCCGCTATAAACGCATGAGGGGTTTTAACGTGCTCTTCCCGATGGCCTATCACTTCACGGGTACGCCCATCGTCGGAGCAGCCAAGCGTGTCGTTAGACGAGACCCTAGTTTTATGAAAGTGCTCACTGAGCGCTTCAAAGTTCCTAAGGAAGAACTCTCAAGTTTCGAAACCCCAAGCCACTTCGCCGAACACTTCGCCAGAGATGGTGACCTCAGCTATAAAAAAGGGATGACATGGTTAGGATACTCAATAGACTGGCGCCGTGAGTTCACCACAATCGATTCCCACTACAGCAAGTTCATCACCTGGCAGTATCACAAGATCCAGGATTCAGGCCTGATTGTGAAGGGAAAACATCCGGTTAAATGGTGTCCGAACGACGGAAACCCCGTCACAGATCACGACCTGCTTGATGGAGAAGGGGTGGAGATCGTCGAATTTACGCTCCTGAAATACAAATTAGGCGACCACATATTTCCGGCAGCAACTCTTCGTCCAGAAACCGTATTCGGAGTGACTAACCTTTGGTTGGACCCAAAGGTCAATTACGTCAGCGTCAAAGTTAGGAACGAAAACTGGATCGTCAGCGAACAAGCTGTGGACAAGCTACGCCAACAGGGTTTCGACGTCTGCGAGGTAAAACCGATTCGGGTGGACTTTACAAAAAAGGTTGAAGTACCTCTGACTCACAAACTGGTGCCAATCTTACCTGCTAGCTTCGTGAACCCCAATAATGCGACCGGTGTCGTTGGATCGGTCCCTTCGCATGCCCCCCATGATTATATTGCCCTGTTTGAGCTTCAGCGAAATCCGCAAACATTAGAGCGGTTGGGAATAGATCCCCTCGCAGTGGCAGAACTCATTCCGATTTCTTTGATCGAGCTCGAAGGGTTCGGCGAGTTTCCAGCGATAGATGTAGTGAATCGAATGGGAATAAAACACCAGAATGATGCCAAACTGGAAGATGCTACCGCCGAGGTGTATCGTAACGAGTTTTCGAAAGGAAAGATGCGCTCTTGGGTTCCCAAATATGCAGGAATTCCGGTATCTAAAGCTAAAACAGCTGTTCGCAATGACATGATCGCTGGGAAAGAAGCTGTTATCATGTATGAGTTCTCAGCCCGACCCGTTATCTGTAGATGTGGTAACCCTGTAGTCGTGAAGGTCGTGGAAGATCAGTGGTTTTTAAATTACGCAGATGAGGATTGGAAGGATAAGGCACGAGCGTGCCTTACACGCATGCACCTAGTTCCACCGGGGACCCGCGACCAGTTCAACCACGTCATAGGTTGGCTCCACGAATGGCCCTGTACTAGAAAGACTGGGATGGGAACACCCACTCCATGGGATCCAAACTGGATAATAGAATCCTTGAGCGATTCCACGATTTACATGGCCTACTACACTATTTCTCACATCCTGAAAACGTCAGACCCAAATCACCTATCTGATGAGGTCTTCGACTACATCTTCTACGGTGAAGGAAATCCGACGGCGATATCAGGGTACACCAACATCGATCGCGAAAAGCTGGAACGAATGCGTGGAGAATTCAGATACTGGTATCCGCTCGACTACAGAATGTCGGCAAACGAGTTAATACCAAATCACCTTACATTTCATATTTTCCATCATTCATTATTGTTCCCAAATCTCTGTCCGCAAGGGATAGTTAGCTTCGGAATGGCAGTACTTGAGGGACAGAAGATGTCATCCTCGAAAGGGAACATCGTGGCGATAAACGATGCCGTAAAAAAATATGGGGCGGATGCCGTGAGGCTCTACCTCATGTCTGGGGTCGAACCTTGGCAGGACTTCGACTGGCGTTCTAGTGAAGCGGTGGGCATGCAGAGGAACCTAGAGCGTTTCTTCGCGCTTGCCGAGGACATAATTTCCCAACCAGATGTGAAGATGCCAAGCTTCACACATCCAGAAAGATGGATGTTGAGCAGGCTGCATGGTCACGTGAAAGAGGTGACCCAAGCCCTTGAAGGGTTCGAGACCCGCAAAGCGGCGCAACATGCTTTTTTTATGATGATCCAGGACGTCCGCTGGTACTTGAAACGAGAGAGCCAACCGAAGGCCAGAGGGCACATATTAAAGCGAGTACTGGACGTGTGGCTCCGATTGCTCGCCCCATTGACCCCCCACCTCTGCGAGGAGCTTTGGAAAATGTCAGGCAAGGATGGATTCATTTCTACGTCGGCTTGGCCAATCATTGAAAATGAACTAATCGATCCTGATGCGGAATTCACGGAAAAATATATCGTCAATATTCTGGATGATATCAGGAAAATAACCCACGTGATTAAAACTGGAAACCCGCAAAGGATCTGCTTTTACGTGGCTCAGGAATGGAAGTGGGAAGCATATAAAATCGCCATGGAACGTACAAAAGAAGGACCTGTAGACTTGAGTAAACTAATTCGCACTGTGGAGAAGGAACTGGGACTCAAGATACATAAGGCCGATCTTGCCAAATACCTACATCAAGCAATGCAAGAGCTTAGGAAGATGCCAGAACAGAACCTTGAGACCATCGCCATGGCCTCCGTAGACGAGCTACGGATTTTAAAGGATGCAGCGAACTTCATACGAGAAGAGTTTGGTATCAGCCAAATTCATGTATTCAAAGCTGACGACAAAACCCGTTACGACCCCCAAAATCGTGCGATACTTGCTGTGCCACTTAGACCTGCGATTTATCTAGAGCGATGATCTAAACGATAAAGCTCTGGAAAGCTATCCGGGATCCCCGTTAATTAGTCGATCGAGGCTACCCTGGCGATTTTGCGGTCAACTTCGTTTCCAACCACTATCGCCTGCCACTAACCGATAGACACCTCGTTTCTCGATATGTCTTTAAGGAATGAGGTCACCGGACACAGGAGAAATGCCATCGATACCGGAGCCATAACTGGAAAGCGGTTGAACGTTGACGGTTATAATGTCCTGATAACGATGGAGAGCATCCTGCTGGGGAAAATGGTCGTTCTGTGCGATGACGGATAAATGCGTGACCTCAAGGTCATATTCGGGAAATAACGCGCCGGATCGATTACCCGTCGCGCAATTTCAGCACTCTTCAAGGTACCGGAAAAAGAGAGGCCTATGAAAATGACGGTATTTTTCGATAAAGAGGTTAGATGGAACGAGGAGCTTACTACTGAGGTCAGATGGAAATTAATCGGGCGGATTTGATGGCAGATGCTATAGCTGTTGATGGGGTTGATATAAAGCTACAATCCCTCGATGTAGTCGCAATCAGCTGTCTGTCTATTATTAAGAGGGTGAAAAAATTTTGGGGTATACCTGCTGAAATCTTGAAAAGAAGAAAAACCAACTTTTTAGACATGAAAACTTTTTAAAAACTATCAACCAGCTAAAATTAGGGTAACTTCAATGATTTTAAAATTTTAGCAAGCTTTGCAAAATCTTTTTGCAAATTTGATTTTGCTTTGGCTCCGTAGAGCGATGCTGCAGGGTGGTAGGACACAAATAACTCAAAACTTACACCGCCATAGTTACACATCAACTTATTTCCGTGTTCAAGACCCATGGTGAACTCCCGCCCCATCAACGCCTTAACGGAAGTCCTACCCAAAGTCACCACCAACTTTGGCCTAATAATAGAAATCTGTTTTCTTAAAAAATTAGAAGTACATATTTCAATCTCATCCTCGGAGGGCACACGGTTTCCGGGAGGACGACATTTGACTATGTTAGTTACATACACTTCTCCCCGCCGAAGTCCAGCAATTTGCAAGAGTTCGTTGAGTAATTTTCCCGAAGCTCCACAGAAGGGAACTCCATTTAGATCTTCCATGCGTCCAGGACCTTCGCCGACAAAGACAATTTTTGATTTATACGATCCTTCCCCCGGAACTGGATTTTTTCTAGATTTATACAACCCGCATAGAGTACAAACTCTTATTCTTCTTTCAAGACCCTCCGTAACGATCCCTCCGAACGCTCAACCATTGACTTTGTCCTGTCGTGAACTAGCTTGAGCGCAATGATATCATCCTTGCAGTGATCGACTATAAGTTTCCGTGCTTCGTAATCGCCTCGTTCAATCAGCTTGAAAAGGGTCAGGATATCGCCGCCACGAAACTCTTTGAAACTCTTTCCCATTTTCACGCCAAGGAATCGAGAAACCGACCCGAGGCTGTAGCTAGATAAAATCAGGTTTTCTCGGCACCATTCATAGAGGTCGAGCATGGGCAGTTCAGCCAATCCCGCGAAATAGACCTTCTGCACGATGGCCCGACTCATGATGAACGGGATGTCGAACCCATTCCCGTGCCATGTAATCAATTTATCGCAGCCCGTTAGTTTCTTCTCGAGCCATTCCAGAACATTTTTTTTCCTCCGAGATGAAATCAGCAAAACTAACTTCAGTCTTATGGTCAGCATAGATACCTATTGCTATGATCATCCCTTCGTTGGCATTTTTCGAAGTCGTCTCTATGTCCAGGTAAAACGCGACCATGTTATTCCCCCATAACTAAAACTACCAATCTCCTGTTCCGGGGGCCGTCCTCTTCCACCACGAGAAAACTCTGCCATTTACCACTCTGCACCCTCCCATTTATTACTGGAAGAACTCGGGACGAGCCAATAATGGCGGATTTCAGGTGAGCATGGGAATTATCGTCGATGCGATCGTGTCGATATTTACCTCTTAATGGCACTAAATCCTCCAACTTGTCCAGCAGGTCTTGTTTCACACCGTCCTCATCCTCATTAAGAACGAGGGCTGCAGTAGCGTGAGGCAGCTGAGCGACGAGCAGACCGTCCTTGATTCCGGATTCGCTAACAGCTGAAAGAACTTCATTCGTAACGTCGACCACATCACGCTGCTTCCTAGTGAAAATTGTTAATTCCTTTTGCCACGTTCTCATCCAGCTCCCAAAAATCTAATCTCGCTTTGTCTATTTTAACGTAAGCAGAAATAAGTGTGGGGTAAAAATGCTGGTGTTGGTTACAGGGGGTGCAGGTTTCATAGGCTCACATCTGGTCGACGCGCTACTCGAAAGAGGTGACCAGGTTACAGTGTTGGATAACCTTTCTAACTGTGGAGAATACAACCTAAAGCCGCACTTGGAAAATCAGTATTTTAATTTTATCAAGGGCGACATAAGAGACGGCGCGACCGTCAAAAGAGCTATGCGCGAAGCTGATGCTGTAGTGCACCTAGCAGCTGTGATAAGCGTGCCACTATCTATTAATGATCCAAGTACAACACACGAGATCAATGTTCAAGGGACACTAACACTATTAAACGCTAGCAGGGACGCTGGAATCAAGAGGTTTGTTTATGCCTCGTCGTGCGCTGTTTACGGAGAGGCGGACAAACTACCAATATCTGAGAACACAGCACCAAAACCCCTATCGCCTTACGCCATATCCAAACTCAACGCAGAGAATAGCTGCCACGCATTTTACGAGGTCGGCGAATTTCCAGCAGTCTCATTAAGATATTTCAACGTGTACGGCCCGGGGCAGGCGGGAGGTGAATATGCAGGAGTCATGTTGAAATTCATCGAACGCCTGCGAAACAATCTGCCACCGATAATCTGGGGCAGCGGCAATCAAACTCGCGATTTTATATTCGTGGAAGATGTGGTAGATGCTACATTACTTGCGCTTGAACGACCAGACTTGGAGGGGGAAATAATCAACATAGGCACCATGAAGCAGACAAGTATAAACGAACTTTGCGATATGTTCATCAGGATGTCTCGGAATACCGACATCAAACCGACCTACAAGGATGCTCGGTCTGGGGACATCAAACATAGCCAAGCGGACATCTCAAAAGCTGAAAAGCTATTGGGATTTATGCCGAGGGTCTCGGTCGAGAGTGGAATAAAAATATTATGGGAAAACACGGGGGCCATACAAGGATGAAATGCTGGATAGTAATGCCCGCACGCAACGAGGAGGGCACGATCGGCGGGGTAATAGACAGCTTACATAGGGAAGGCTGGCGAAATATTATAGTAGTAAACGATGGGTCCCGCGATGAAACTGCACAGGAAGCTAGCAAAAGGGGTGCGGTAGTCTTAACACATTTCAAAAATATGGGGCTGGGAGCAGCCCTCCGCACTGGTCTGAAGGCGGCGATGGAAAGAAGAGCCGATTGTGCTGTCACCTTCGATTCCGACGGACAACACGACCCAAAAGCTGTAAAGCAGATAGTGGATTCAATTGAAGATGCCGACCTCGTCATAGGCGCGAGAAAATTTATGGACATCCCGCTAAACAAACGCGTTGGAAACTTTGGATTAAATCTGATTACTAGGATGCTAGGTGCTCCACTAGTCGACTCCCAATCGGGAATGAGGGCCCTTAGTCGCCGGGCATTAGAGGCCATTAAAATCAGGGGCGACCGCTACGAGGTTTCATCCGAGATACTTATGCAGGCAAGGCACAAGAACCTGAGGATAAAAGAGACGCCGGTATTATGTTTTTTTACCGCATATTCAAAGGCCCGAGGTACAACCATCGCAAGCGGGTTCAAAATTTTCATCAGGCTGGTAAAACTGAAGCTTACCATGGAATAGCCGATGAATTTATATATAAATAAAGATGGCAAAGCTTTTCAGCCGACCGTCTAAATTCGTTCTGGTGAAAAAATTAGAACCCACGTACAATGTGATAATACATTACTTCGCTCAATTTATGTCACATCGCTTAAAACAGAGGTGTGGAAGTGCATCGGATGAAGATCTTGCTCATAACTCCACCATTGACCTTCTTGCCATTCGAAAAACCAAGAGTTGTGGCTCCCCTAGGAGTATCCTACATCGCGGCTTTTCTGGAGAATAATAGGCATGAAGTAAAAATTTTAGACGCCGTGGGTTCTGGATGGCGAAACAAAGAGCTGGTAAACGTTAGCGGCCATCAATTCGTGAAAGTTGGATTGCCTCCCTCAAAGATAAGGGAAAAGATATCGTCCTGGATCCCTGATATGGTGGGCATAAGTTGCCTTTTTTCGTCTCAGGCGCACAATGCACACCAGACGGCGAAGATTGTCAAGGATTTAGATAAGAACATTACCACGCTCTTTGGCGGGGCTCATCCTTCTGTAACGTTTGAAAAAACTTTGCAGGATCCAAACGTGGACTTTGTGGTAACTGGTGAAGGAGAAATCACGATTTTGGAACTCGCCAAATCCCTAAATAATCCGCGCAAATATGGGGATGTACTCGGGCTAGCTTTCAAAAGGGGTAAAAAGGTCGTTGCCAATCCGCCAAGGCCGTTCATCAAGAACATTGACTCGTTGCCACTTCCCGCGAGACACCTCTTGCCCATGGAGGAGTACTTTAAAGCTGCTGCGGGACACGGAGCGGCGGAGAGGAAGTCCCGATTTACCAGCATGATCACCAGCAGGGGGTGTCCGAGAAATTGCGTTTTTTGCTCAATCCACACCATATGGGGCCACAGATGGCGGCAGCGATCCCCTGAGAAGGTGCTGGAAGAGATCCAACTATTGGTAAAGGAATACGGAGTAGAAGAAATCCACTTCGAAGACGATAATCTGACGTTAAACCCCAAGAGAATGGAGGCCATCTGCGACGGGATAATTGAGAGAGACCTCGACGTAAGTTGGACCACCCCGAACGGAGTAGACATCAACACCTTGAACAAAGATCTCCTTAGGAAGATGAAAGACTCCGGCTGCTACTGGCTATGTTTTGGTCTGGAACATGGTGATCCCTACTTTAGGAACAATGTGATCGGAAAAACCATCTCGAGCGATCACGCTAAGAGGGTGATCAGGTGGTCAAACGAGTTCGGAATATGGACCAACGGATTCTTCATAATCGGTCTGCCTGGTGAAACTCCAGAAACTGTGAGAAAAACTTTGGACTTCGCGAAGGAGGTGGATTTGGATTTCGCAAGCTTCTTCATAGCTCAGCCGTACCCAGGAACCAGACTCTACGAGTTGGCCATAGATACGAGGTACATCACCGAAGAACCGGACTGGAGTGGTTATAAGGTCCTCAGTCCGACTATGGATATTAAAACCATGAGTGAGGCCGAGGTATCCGACTGGTTAAGAAAAGCAAATCGAGAATTTTACAAACATAGGTTAATAAAGGAGCTTTCTCTCAAGAACATAGACAAACGTTTAAAGCAAATGCGCTCGCGCGATGATGCAAGACTAGTCCTGCGCTTGGTTAAATACTTCCTTACAGATGTCCTGAAAAGGGGAGGCTAAAATGCGCGTGCTCATAGGGTCCGACTATTTTCATCCGATCTTGCCTGGAGGAGGTGAGAGGAGGATGTATGAAATTGGAAAGAGGCTGGCAAAAAAACACGAAATTCACGTGATAACCAGAAGGCTGGAAAATCTGCCAAGCTACGAAATACGTGAAAACATGCACACCCATAGGGTCTATGTCCCAATTAAGAGATTGACTCTTGAACCTTTCATGAACGGACTTTTTTTCATGAAAGGCGGACTCTTCAAAACCATTAAGCTCGGGAAATTCGACGTCTACGCCCCTCAGCATTTCTTTCCTGTGCCACCAGCTTGGCTTAGTTCCAAGCTACTAAACACGCCAATCGTTGCCACTATACACGATGTCTTCTTCACGAAGGAGTGGATTCGGCAGTATGGTCTCAAGGGTTCGCTGATGTCGATATTCGAAAATATCGCCCTAAAGATACCATATACAAGGGTCACAACAGTTTCGAATTCATCGAAAGAGAAATTGGTGGCGGGCAGGGTACCACCTGATATAATAGATGTCATCCCTAACGGTGTCGATTTGGCATTCTTCGACGGGATAAAAGTGGAGAGATCTAAAAGACCGAGGGTGATCTATATAGGTAGGCTCATAGGGTACAAGCACATCGACGAACTTCTCCTTGCTTTTTCTAAACTCAGCTTAGATACGGAGCTCTTCATCGTCGGCGTGGGTCCAGAAAGGAAAAATCTGGAGGAATTGGCAAAGAGACTCGGTATAGCAGGCAGAACAACTTTCACAGGCTTTATCGATGATAAAAGAAAGGTAGAGCTCCTCAAGTCGTCACATGTTTCCGTCCTACCATCCACAGTCGAGGGTTTTGGAATAGCTTTAGTAGAGGCGATGGCAGCTGGGACACCCACGATATCTTCAAATATATCGGCCCTCGGCGAAGTCGCGGAAGGAGGCAAGGGTGGTCTGCTTTTCACTCCCAGAGACACGAATAATCTATTAGTGAAGTTAGAACAGCTTTTGAAGGACGAGAATCTTCAAAGAGACATTTCAAAAAAGGGTTACGAAATTGTCAAGAAAAAATACTCTTGGGACGAAGTCGCGAAAAGAACTGAAAAAGTCATGAAATCTGTAGCGTGACTAAATTTAAGCGGTGCTATCTACTGTCCGTGCCGCTCCAAGGTTTTTTGCGCTGCCGCCTTTAAATTCGCGATCCATTTGTCCTCGGAAAACATTTCGGCTCTACTACGACAAAAATCCGGGTCAAAATCATAACTATCGAAATTTTTTATCGCCTTCACCAAGTTTTCGACGTGGGGTTGAGTGAATAAGAGACCCGTTTTGCCTTGTATCACCGTTTCCCGGAAACCACCCTCATCAACTGCTATTGTCGGCTTCCCGGCCGCCATGGCCTCTATGGGCACCTGGCCAAAATCTTCGTCAACGCTAGTCTGTAATGCAGCCTTGCAGCGGGAATATAGATCAACCAACCTATCGTCAGATACAGGTCCCAAGAACTTCACATTTTTTGGAGAAGTTTTTTTAATCATTTGAACGTAGGAACTATCGTCGTATGCACCCACCACTACTAGCTTTTCATCCGGCAAGCTTCTAAATGCATCAATTTGTATTTCAACCCTCTTGGGTGGAGCCAACCTTTGAACCGAAAGGTAGAAATCCTCGGCTTTTCGATTTTTGAATCTGTTGACATTTATCGGCACGCCCACGACTTCAGCGTCACCGTTGTAATATTTTTTTATCCTGTTCTTAGTAATCTCGGAATTGCAGGCGAACATGTCGATCTTTCGCACGGCTTGTTGATCCAGCTTTCTCATTAACCAAGCCCAAGATTCAAAAACTTGTCGCCTTGGAAACCTATACCGCTCCATAATGAAGGTATAGAGGTCGTAAAGCGGCCTGACGACTGTATTCTCAAAATGAAGCTGGGGATGATTTTTCTTTCTCATGCCAACATGCTTTGCCCAATCGCCCGAGGATATGATGAGGTCATAATCGGAAAGATCCATGCCTCTGAACCTCAAAACGCATTCCATTTGCATCAGACCTCTGCCCCGGAATATCAAAGGATGTTGGAAGGTTCTTATCTTTTTTAGCTCGGGGTAGGTCTTCTCTGGTTCGTAAATTGTAGTCCATATATCGGCATTGAAACCATCGGCCAAGATTGCAGTAGACCTATCCATACCGCCCTTGGTGAAGAGAAAATCATAGACGACGGCCGTTTTCATTTTCACACGCTTAAGAGGTCTCCTCACGCTCTAATTAATGGTGCGATTGTTTTAGATTTCACCTGTAGCCAAGTAAATCAAATATCAGCTTCTCGTTGGCTATCACATTCTTTTTGGCATCAAGGTTTTTAACGGCATGTTCTCTAGCACTAGACCCCATTCTACTCCTGAGCTCATCGTCTTTAAGCAGTTTTATTATGGCATCGGCTAATCCGACTGGATCCCTCTCTCGCACGAGAATGCCAGTAACACCGTGCTTAACGTACTCAGGGATAGCCCCAGAAAACGTGGATACTACAGGTGTGCCGCACGCCATACTCTGAATGTTTACCATCCCTATCTGTTCCATCCATTTTTTGGTGGTGACGGATGGGGTGACGGTTATTTTAGCTGCGCGGAAGTATGGGGGTAAGTCCTTGTTCTTCACGGTTCCTAGGATTATAACGTCTTTCTCAAGATTATTTGTTTTGGCGAATCTCTCTATTTCGCCCCGAAGCGGCCCTTCACCAATTATTACGAGCTTGACTTTTGGAAAAATCTTTTTGACGATCCCGAAGGCCGGGAGCAGAGATGGTATCCCTTTTGCCTCGTTTAGCCAGCCAACAAAGAGAATCATATGGTCGTAGGATGGTTCAGATTCGCTTTTTTTTGGATTAAATTCTTCGACGTCAACCCCCCATGTCCCCCAATTGCAATGCACTAATTTCTTTTCATCCAGACCAACATCTAGTAAATTTTTCATCGCGCCTTTGTTAAGACACAGAATTACAAAAGCCCGGCTCGCGTATATCTTGAGATAACTTTTCATCAAGGGGCTCAAAATGCCGAACTTCATTTCGGGGGGAGTATTTTCAAGCATCGGAAAAAACATCGGTGCGTTTGAAATTTTTAACATCAAAGAACTTGCCATGCACGCTTGAAGCGTTGATGGAAATCCGTATGGTTCTGACCCTTGAATAACATCAAACTTATACTTTTTCATTTTGTGACATAAATCAAAAAAATTTTTGTACCTCACTATCCCCGCGAGCTCTCCAGGATATAGGTCAAAGTACGGAGTACTGGTGTAAAAATGAACTATCTCTAATTTTTTGAAGTGCCGAATGGGATCAATAGTATCTCTTCTTATGCCGGTGCTCACCATCGCCATTTTCAGCTTCTCGCCCATCTTAGTTCTCCTTTTAATTTATTTTATTTCGTCCATTAGCTTCTGAAATTGTCTCTGGAACAGCTCTATCTTTTTCTCTTGCCCATATTCTGCCGCCGCCTTTCTGGCCTTTTTTGATAGTAACATTCTTCTTTCCAAACTCAAATCAAAATATTTCATTATTTTTTCGGCCACATCCTCAGGGTAGATATCCACGATGAAATCATCGCCAAGTTTTTTAACTGCCTCCTTAGCGCCAGTCCATTTGGAAACTATTGCTGGGAGGCCGCTTAGCATAGCTTCCAGTATACTTATCCCAAAAGCTTCACCTCGCCCTATGTGAACATATAAAGATGATTTCGCAAAGTAAGGTATCAAGCTTTTTTGTATGCCAACAAATTTTACACCTTCAACCAACCATTCTTTTTTAGGTGACCAATCTCCTACCACGTTCAGCTCTAGGTCTTCTACCTCTTGTTTGGCTATCCTGAACCCATTCACGAGAAGGTCGATACCTTTGTAGAACCAGTCCGGTCCTCTCGCGACAAAGACAAGCCTGTGGCTCCTCAGATCTGGCGAAACATTCGAGTACGAATTATAAAGATCATTCGGAATAAAAGGGTCAACCACGACTGCAGGCTTATCAACAAATTCCGAGAGCAATTCCTTTTCCATTTTTCCCAAACAGGTGAATCCATCCATCTCGTTCAGGAAGTTTAATAGCACTCGCCTTTTAGCCCCGGTGATCACTTTTGCGTGAAGATAATAAACAAGCGGATCTACTATTGTGTTCACTATCCTGCCTTGCCTCGGCAAAAGTCGCAGCTTTTTAGCGATAACCGGAAGCACAAAAGTGCCTTCGCAGAAGTAGACATCATATCCGCGGGGTAAAAGAAATGCCGGGGCGAGCATACCCATAACTTTTCTATGAACCTGAATATTTTTGCTTTTCGTCCATTTAAAAACAAAATCGGCTGATAGAAAGTCAGCTCCCACGGATTTTGCAAAGGCAGAATTTATGAAGTGTGGGTCAAAGTACAGAAAGAGTATTTTGACCATTGTCCCCCTCAGCCATTTAAACGTTGATGTATAAATATGAATTTTATAGCCGAAATTTTGTCCATTCAAGCACGGGGGCAGACCCAATCATTTATCCCAATCTTCTCTGTAGCGCTTGAAAGCCTTGATAGTAACCCCGACACCATCGTCGAATCTAAGTTTAGGCCTCCATCCCAGCTTTTTAATTTTCGACCAATCAATCGACTGCTGCAGGATTTGCTTAAGAGGTCTTTGTCGTTCAACCAGCCGCTCGCGAATTTTAAAATGCTTGCATATACCCTTGATGACTTGAGCCTGCGTCAACACGTCATCAGTTCCAACATTTATGGGGCCGTCCCAGCCCTTGCTCATAAGAAATATCAAAGCGTTACAGGCGTCATCTACGTGAATGTATTGACGAGCCGTTTTCTCTTCGCCGGCGAAAAGTACAGGCGACTCACCACGCAAGGCGCTCTTTATTGTATTTGGGACTATCCTCGATGCCTTATCGTATCCGTAGACGTTACAACACCTGGGAACCGATATCTTCAGACCGTATGCCTCCATGTAAGACCTAGCCAAATAATCCTGGCATATTTTGGAGGTGTTGTATGGTTCTAGGGGAACCAAAGAATCTTCTTCGTGGGCATACATTCTATCGCCGTAGACTTTATCGGTAGATTGAATTAACACCCTCTCAACGTTAAGCTGTCTGCAGGATTCCAAGGAGTTTACTGCACCGATCAAGTTAGTTTCAAAAGTGTTAATTGGGTCACGATACGCACGCGAAACTATCGTCTCACCAGCCAAATGGTAGACGTGCTCAACACCATATTCGTTTATGATACGTTTTAGGAGGTTTAGTTCTCTGATATCGCCACGGACCTTTACGCATTTTTCAAGCGCCTCTTCGAGCCAGATAGAGGGAACCATGTCACGATAAAGTACGACGACCAAGTTTCCGTCTGCTGACAGTTTTTTTGCCAAGTGGCTACCGATTAGACCACTAGCCCCGGTTATTAAAATCCTCATATCGCCATTCTCAGTTATCTTAAAAAGAATAAACATAAAAAGGTTAGTTTCTGAAAATTATGTAGCTTTCGAATAAAAATAGTAGCTCCCATTGAATGATTATTGCGTTTTGTTTTCAGCTATGCAACTCTTCAATCATCTATGGTTTGATCCCAAAAATCAGCTCAAATGGGGCCAAGTGATCACTTACAGTAGAGCTTAAAGGAGTGAAGTAAAAGTGTTTGCTGAAATAGAAATATTAAAAAGGCTTACACATGAGGAGGAATAACTTGGGAAAAAAACCGGTTATTAAAATTGGCAAACACGTAATTTCAGATTATTCTCCTTGTTTTGTTATTGCTGAGCTAGGCCATAACCATCAGGGCAACATTGAAACCGCCAAAAAATTAATAGATGCGGCCGCTGCAAGCGGAGTAAGTGCAGTCAAATTACAAAAAAGGTTCAACAAGGATCTTTACACTGCTGAAATGTACGAAATGCCCTATGAACACGAAAACAGCTTTGGTAAAACATACGGAGAACACAGAGAATTTTTAGAATTTGGAAAAAAAGAGTACAAATTGTTAAAAGAACGAGCTGAAAAACTTGGGGTGATATTCTTAGCTACTGCTTTTGACTTTAAGAGCGCTGATTTCTTGGAGGAAATAGGCGTTCCCCTGTACAAAATAGCCTCTGCCTGTATAACGGACACGCCGTTGATTGAACATATCGCAAAAAAAGACAAGCCCATTTTCCTATCTACGGGGGCTTCTAAAATAAAAGATGTTGACAGGGCGTATAAGTTGATCAGAAATTACGGTGTGCCCCTTTGTATTCTGCAGTGCACCGCGCTCTATCCACTGTTCGATTACATGGAGATGAACTTGAACGTCATAAGAACCTACAAGAAAAGGTATCCTGATGCAATTATAGGTCTGTCCAGCCACGAGAGCGGGATAGTCATGCCGGCGGTGGCCTATGCCCTCGGGGCGAGGGCGGTAGAAAAGCACTTCACGTTAAACAGGGCAATGAAGGGTACAGATCACCACTTCTCATTGGAACCACAGGGGATGCGCAAAATGGTAAGGGACCTGAATAGACTACACGAAGCACTAGGAAATGGAAAGAAAAGATATTATCCATCTGAGCTCGAACCGAAGAAAAAAATGGGCAAAAGCATCGTCATAAAAAATAGGATCAAAAAAGGCACAATCATCACGCCAGAACACATTGCTTTTAAATCCCCTGGCATCGGCATACCTCCATATATGATTGAAAAAATTCTGGGTAAGTCGGCGTTGAAGGATCTAGAGGCGGATACTATCCTAGATTGGAACCATTTGAGCAAGAGAAGTGTGCAAAAACTCAATAGGCCAATTGACTGGAGTTGCTCATGAAAAAAAAGTTAACTAAGCTCCGTGAAGTGGAACTTGTAGTTTTCGATTTCGATGGCGTATTCACGGACAATCGTGTCTATGTTGATCAAGATGGAAGGGAGATGGTCAGCTGTTGGAGGTCTGACGGCATAGGATTGAAAAGAATTAAAGATATCGGCGTCAAGGCGCTTGTGATATCATCAGAGGTCAATCCCGTTGTGGTTAAACGATGCAAAAAACTCGGGATTGATTGCATGACTGGTTGTAAGGATAAGCTATCCGTATTAAAAAGGATAATGCAAGAGCAGAATTCATCCCATAAGAATGTATGTTTTGTGGGTAATGATTCGCCAGACATCGAGTGCTTGAAGTATGTCGGTTACCCAGTAGCGGTGAAGGGTAGCACTAGAGAAGTAATTAATGTTTCCAAATATGTGACGAAGCGAGAGGGGGGAGCTGGAGCTGTAAGAGAAGTTTGTAACCTCATTTATAACGCGCATGAGATGTGGCAAAAATGAAAGAATTGAAGCGCCTGTTCCGATTAGATGGCAAGGTAACAATTGTCACGGGAGGAATAGGGTTACTTGGCAGAGAATTTGTGAAGACACTAGTGGGGGCCGGAGCGAAGGTGGCAATATTTGACCTACAGACAGAACATTCCAAGAAAGTCAACAAAATTTTAAGGGATAAAAATGTGGCTTTTTATAAAACAGATGTAACCAAAAAGGAGTCAATCGAAGGGGCGCTAAAAGCAATTACGAAAAAATGGAAGACTCCTCAGATCCTTATCAATGCGGCCGCAATAGATATTCCGCCTAAATATTCTCCGAAAAAAATCAATTTATTTGAAACATATTCTGAGAAATCGCTAGACGAAATCATGAAAGTGAATGTAGAGGGAACGCTCCTGTGTTCACAGATAATTGGCCGTGCAATGGCAGGGGCGAATGGCGGCAGCATCATAAATATATCGTCGATCTACGGGGAAATTTCTCCAGATCAAAGAATCTACGTTAGAAAAGAGAAAAAGAGAACATTTATCAAACCGATATCCTACTGCGTTAGCAAGGGAGCCATCCCGAATTTAACTCGGTACTTGGCAACATATTGGGCGAAGAAGAACATTCGGGTAAACACTCTAACCTTTGGAGGGGTATTTAACAAACAGAACAGAGAATTCGTGAAAAATTACTCGTCCCGCGTCCCGATGGGTAGGATGGCAAAGCGTGATGAATATAATGGTGCAATGCTATTCCTAGCCTCAGATGCGTCATCATATATGACGGGTGCCAACCTTATTATCGATGGTGGTTACACTGCTTGGTGAAAGGTCCATGGGATGTTAACAATGTCTAAAGTTTTTTACAATTTTATCGATTCAAAATGGGTTAACTCTGTTTCTGGTAAAAGTTTTGATAACATAAACCCGGCGAACAAGGACGAGAGTTTGGGAGCTTTCCCGCGTTCGAGTGGTCAAGACGTTGAACACGCCGTCCAAGCCGCAAAGGAGGCTTTCAAATGGTGGTCAAAAGTAACACCTCCCACGAGAGGCAGGATTCTCTTTGAGGCTGGTAAAATCATCGCTGAGAGGAAAATGTTGTTAGCGAAGACTCTAGCGAATGAGGTTGGTAAGACTCTTAAAGAAGGTTTGGGCGAGGTAAAGGCCGCAGTGGACATGTGTTATTTTATGGCTGGTGAAGGTAGGCGATTGTATGGAGATACCACCAATTCAGAATTGCCGAACCGTTTGGCCATGACTAGGAGGTATCCTGTCGGTGTATGTGGAATCATCACACCTTGGAACTTCCCCTTGTCACTAATCAGCTGGAAGGTATCCCCTGCCCTAATATGTGGTAATACCATCGTGCTGAAACCCGCTGAGGATACTCCTGAAACAGCGAATAATTTTGCGGAAATATTGCAAGAGGCCGGTTTGCCCAAAGGCGTGTTCAACATCGTCCACGGTTTTGGAGAGGAAGCAGGAGAAGCATTAGTTAAACATGAAGATATTAACCTAATTTCTTTCACGGGCTCAACCGAAGTCGGCAAGAGGATAGCGACATTGTGCGGTGAAAGACTGGCGAAAGTATCTCTGGAGTTGGGAGGCAAGAATGCAGTTATCGTTATGGATGATTGTGATTTAGATCTTGCAGTTGACAGCGTGATGCGCGGTGCGTTTAGCATCGCTGGAGAGCGTTGCACTGCAACCAGCAGGGTAATCGTTCACATGGACATCTACGACGAATTCACCCAAAAACTGGTAACGAAAACTAAGAAACTAAAAATAGGTCCGGGGAAGGACGAGTCTACCGAGGTATGCCCTATCATAAACGAAAAACAACTTAATAAAATCGCCCAGTATATAGAGATAGGTAAGGAAGAACGAGCAAGAATAATCTTGGGTGGAAAACAGTTAACCCACGATATTTATTCGAAAGGATTTTACATTGAGCCTACAATTTTTACAGATGTTAAACCAACTATGAGAATAGCCAGAGAAGAGATCTTTGGACCGGTATTGGCCGTGATCAAAGTTGACTCCTTTGAAGAAGCTGTAGAGATACAAAATGCCACAGAATATGGTCTGTCGGCTTCGATATTCACCTCAAACATTAACCGAGCGATACTTGCTATCGATAATATGGAGGCTGGCGTATGCTATGTTAATGCCCCTACATTCGGTTCTGAAGTGCATCTTCCGTTCGGCGGCGTTAAAAAATCTGGGAGCGGACATAGGGAGGTTGGGAAAGCTGCTTTAGACGTATTTTCCGAGTGGAAGACCATCTATGTGGATTACAGTGGAGGGGTGCAAAATGTCCAGTTTCAAAAAGAATAGCGTGAAAAAAAAGCTCTTCTTCGAGAAATCAGATTTCTATTTAGTAAAAGAATGCTCGTCCTTAGCGTTATACGAAAAGATCTCTGTACTTTCTGACATGATAAGGTTGAACACCCTCACAACAATAACCAACGCCCGGTCAGGCCACATCGGTGCGTCTTTCAGTGCGATAGAATTTCTCACGATTTTATATCACCACGTGATGAAAGTTGATTCATCGAGACCAATGAGCAGGGAAAGGGACCTCTTTATTCTTTCCAAAGGGCATGCTGCGGCTGCACTCTACGCGGCCTTGGCCTCAATGGGATTCATGCCGACTGATAAGTTGACTGGCTTCAGAAGGCTGGGCGGCTTGGAGGGTCATGCTGAGCTATCGGCCTCAGGCGTGGAGACCAACACGGGATCCTTAGGCATAGGGATATCAAAAGCAAAAGGCATAGCATGGGCCAAAGGATCAGACGGCGTGAAAGCTTCGATATTTGTCATGGTCGGCGACGGGGAGCTTCAAGAGGGACAGAATTGGGAGGCTATTCAATCAGCGGCTTTCTGGAAGTTAGACAACCTTTACCTCATCGTCGACAGGAATTACATTCAAACGGATATGGAAGTCACCAAAATTTTGGATGTTTCGCCGATTGCGGACAAGCTCAGGATCTTCGGCTGGCATACCGTAGAAATCGACGGACACGAACCCCGAGCTGTTGTGGACACAATCAATCGTCTGAAAAAAGTCACCGGGAAACCAAAAGCGATTATTGCAAACACTATCAAGGGCAAGGGGGTTTCATTCATGGAACATCCTCGAGCTGTAGCCAAGAGAAATGGCACGTACAAATGGCACGATGGTATCCCGAACTTTGAGGAATATACGCTCGCTCGAAACGAGATAATCTCTAGGATACGGGGGAGAGTTAAAAAATGCAAAACCGCGCTTGAATTCCCGGTTGAAATCAAGCCAGCTAGGACAGAATCTCAGTTTAAAGGGGTTTCTCTCCGAAAGACTTTCTCCAAACATCTTGTTGAATTAGGCAGACGACACGAGAATCTAGTTGTACTGGACGCCGACCTCGCCGAGTCATGCGGACTGAGAAAGTTCCAAGAAAATTTCCCCGCCAGATTGGTAGAAATAGGGATCGCGGAACAAGACATGGTATCTACTGCCGGTGGGCTCGCCTTGAGTGGTAAGCTACCTATCGTGAACACATATACCTCTTTCCTAGCCTCAAGAAGCAACGAGCAAATTTTTAACAACGCATCCGAAGGCTCGAAAGTTATCTATGTAGGTCACTTGGCAGGCATACTACCTGCGAAACCAGGCAAATCCCACATTGGCATCAGGGATATTTCCCTGTTAAAGTCCATTCCGAATTTATTGTTGTGCCAACCCTGTAACGCCCAAGAATTGAAGGGGCTCTTGAACTTCTTGGTCGCCGATGCCAGCCAGAGCAGTTATTTGCGGCTGGAGCACTTCTCACCCAGGAGGGATATCCAACTGCCAGCGAGTTACAAAGTCGAGCTGGGCAAGGGCGCAGTTATTGCTGAGGGTAAAGACGCCGTAATCGTTGGATATGGCCCGTTGCTATTGTCAGAGGCACTATTGTCGAGAGAGGAATTGAAAAAAGAAGGTATCGGATTGAAGGTGATAAACATGCCGTGGCTAAACAAAATAGATGAAAAATGGCTCACGGATTCTATCGGCAACGCGAAAACCATCATTTGCTTGGAAAACCATTCCGCTGTGGGTGGATTATCGGAAGATGTGATGCGTATATCATTAAATCGTTTAGGGGGGAAATTTAATTTTCATACTTTGGGTATTGAGGGCTTCGGCAGGTCTGGTGATGGCGCGGAAATTCTTAGTCATTATCAAATCGATTGGTTGAATATGGTAAGGAGGATAAAAGAATGGTTGAAAAAATGAAAATCTTGTGTTTGATATTAGCCAGGGGTGGCTCTACCCGCATACCAAAGAAAAACATAAAAAAATTAGGCGGGTACCCACTAATTTATTACACCATAAAAGCGGCACAAAAATCAAAGTACGTTAACAGGATTATTGTCTCAACAGATGACAAAGAGATCACGCGCGTAGCTAGAAAGTACGGGGCAGAGGTACCATTTTATCGACCTAAGAAAATATCGAAGGTGGATTCTACCGAACTCGAAGCGTTTGAACACGCTCTCGGTTGGCTCAAGAAAAATGAGGAGTACATTCCGAACTTAATAGTTAAGCTCTTTCCTACCTCACCTTTCAGGACGACCGAATCTATCGATAAGGCTATAGAGCTATTGCTCGCCAATCCAAAGGCTGATTCAGTGCGTTCGGTAACATCTTGCTCTGAGCATCCCTACAAGATGTGGGTTATCATGAACAACCGCCTTTGTTCGTTTGTTCCGTTGAAACAAAAGCCACGGGAAGCCCATACTCTACCATACCAAGTTCTGCCGAAAGTTTACATACAGAATGCAGCAATTGACGTAACTAAACCGTCCAACATCTGGGGAAAGAAATCAATAACAGGGACTGAGATAATACCATTCGTGATGGATGAAATAGAATCACTAGATGTGAATACGCCATTAGACTTATTCTTGGCTAAAATTATACACAAAAGGGGATTTTGCCTCAAAAAGAAAAAGTGATTTGCAAGAAATCACCGATGCCCATCCACAAGAATAAAGTTTTTCACGACATACTTCGGCCTATTGTTCATAGGATCTCAAGCCGCGAGTTTTATGCATGTTTTTCCAAAAAGTTAAGAACATATTTTCCAATCCTCCCCCCTGCCCTACCGTCTAACTTGTAGCAAAGCTCATCTACGATTTTCGTCCGTCCATCTTTATCGAGCCAGCGATTGTCCAAGTATGAATTTATGTATCTAATCAGCTCTTCCGCGTTATTAGCTACTCTGACGCCTCCACTTCTAACAACGGCGTCATAGTGTTCATATTTAAAGTAACGAGCAGCTGAATCGGGAAGATCCCGTTGTACATAACCATCAAACGCGATATTGACAACAGGCACGTCAAATGCCAATGCATCGATTGTAACAGTCGAGGCGATATTCACGACAACATCACTGCACGCCAAGAGGTTGGCATAATGTAGAATATCCTCTTCGCCGAGATATCTCGATCCTAGCGATTTCTCGAATGTTATGATATCTCCAAATTGTTTCAATTTTTCGTAACGATCGAGATCGTCTGAAGGATGAAGTCTTACGTGCAAATGAGAGGGACGCTTCACCATTTCGTCAATTATTGCTCTGCATATAATTTCTATCATGTCAGGTTGAAAGGGCGATGCTGTCGTTGACATCGTGGTGAATGTTATCAGTTTCTTGTTCGTTGCAGCACCAATACTCTTAAGAAATTCATCCTTTGAGAGAAACTTGCTTTTCCCACGCACAAAATAGTCCATATGCTGAATACCGGAAACAAAGACGTTCTCCGAATCGTAACCATAATATTTAATCAGTTGGTTCTTTTGGAAATCATTCCAAACGATAACTCGGTCGCATTTCGGTAGCCTACCTTTAAAAAGGTGGTCCCAATTAGCCACCATGCAGACGACGGGTATTTTATGTAGCTTGGCAGCTTTTATCAAGGCCCAATCGTGACGACACATGAAATTAGTGGAAAGTAGTAGGGACGGTCCATATTTATCGAATAAGTAGTTATATGCTCTGTATTTATATTTTGAAAGAATCATGTCAAGTCTTTCTAAGGCATCAATCAAATTCATATTTTTGCCAAGAAACTTTTTTGCCGGTTCAAAAAACAAATATTTGTAGTATTCGTTCCTCTTCCTGATCATTTCATATATTTTGACCGTCTCGGTGCGGTTTACGTTAAAGAAAATAAGCTCTTCCATTCTTAGTAACAATTTTTCTACCGTGTTCAATTCGAACATTTCCAAATCTTCCATAATGACGTTATTTTCCCTAGCGCCCGATGGACAAATTTTATCGTGGAGATTTGCTGGCGCGAAAATGACGATCCTTATGTCTTTTGTTGATTTCATAATTTCAAAAGCGTCAGTTCTGAGCAAATTTCTGAGCTCAAACCAACCTGCGTTGGTAATGAATATTGTCTTCATTTTGGTCGCTTCCAATTGTTCGGGCCTCTAAACAAGCCTTTCAGTGCAAGTAATATCCTCAGTAATATAAAAACTAGCTTGAAGGAGTGTAAGTGAGCGAGCTAGAAAGGACATGTAGTGAAAATTAGATTCTAGGAAAAAAATTTATGTGCTTTTGATCATTGACAATTAAATATCGACAGAAGAATATTTGGAGCACGGATGATTAAACGTGAAAAGTTCATTAGCAATGGTTAATTGCCAACTATATAAAAATATAATGATGGTGATATCAGATGCCCGATAAGGTGTTGGGAGTTGACTACACTACAAGGGTTTCAGCATTTTTTGCCACGCTCGGCATATCGAATCTTTTTCTGATGCCCAAAGCTTACAAATCTGCCATTGGGCATAGAATCCTTCATGGTCTCAAATTTATCCTAAACCTGCCACACATCGTCAGACAATATAAGGTAGTTGTTTTCGTCTGCCCGCCTTATTTTCACTTGCTGGCCCTCTTACTACTAAAACCTTTAAAAATAACGACTATTTCGATAGTCGTGGACCTGTATGGTGAAACGGCAGTCAAAGAATTTTGGCAATCGCCTCCGTATAAAAAAGTCCTCCGAAAGCTTCTGTATCCCTTCTACGAACTATCCGAAAGAGCTTCGATAAAACTGAGTGATAAGGTCTTCTGCGTTTCGGCGTACTCCGTTAACAAGTATATCGGATTCAAAAAAGATGTCCACCGCGTGCTTAACGGTGCCGACGTTGCTGAGATCTCGGAGATAAAACCAGTGAAATTCGAAAAGAAGACTATTTTTTACATGGGCGGATTTTTGAGATGGAGAGGCGTTGACCTTTTGGTGAAGGCTTATAAAACTGTCAAGAAAAAACACGATGTACAGCTGGTTCTGATGGGCGGATCTGAAGAAGAACTCCAATATTATCCAAAATTACGTGATTTACTGTCCAAATCTAAGGATACGGTCCTTGTGGGTTACAGTCCGCACGAGAAAGCGATTTCCTACCTCAAGGGAGCCAGAATCGCGGTCATGCCAGCTCGGAAAAGTTTTATGACGCGAGTTTTGTCGTCGGTAAAAGTTTTTGAATACATAGCCGCGGAAGTACCACAAGTGTGCACCGACACCGGCGAGCATGCAGAATGGGTAAAAAAGTTGGGTACGGGAATAGTGGTGAGTGACACGTCTGAGGAAATCGCAAAGGGAATGTTGACCTTGCTGGAGGATAAAAATATCTACAAAAAAATAAAAAGAAACTGCATTAAAAGAAAGCTGGAAATTGATAACAAGGTTCTAAAGAAGAATTTAATACGCTATTTTGAACACATTAAGCAAGCAGGATAAACTAACCGCCAAGTATTTTTTTTCTAGTTTCAAACCCATACGAATTCAACCCTACCTCTTGAAAAACTCTTTAAGGCATTCGCAGACGTGTTCTATCTCAAGTTCGACCAACTCTGGAAACATCGGCAAAGACAGTATCTCCTTGGAGTATGCCTCCGTTAGCGGCAAGGCTCCTGCCTTAACCTTTAGGTATTCGTAGGACTTTTGTAAATGAATAGGTGTCGGGTAGTGAATCCCAACTCCAATACCCTTGGAGGCTAGCCACTTTTGCATTTCGTCCCTATCTTTCGAGCGGATTACAAAAAGGTGAAATACGTGTTTTGCATTTTTCCTTTCAGTCGGGAGAATAATTTCATTAAGGTCTCGTAACTGTTCAATATATCTCGCAGCATTCTTCCTCCGCTGAGAATTCCACTTGTCCAAGTATCTCAGCTTGACAAGCAAAACGCTAGCCTGCAGTTCATCAAGCCTGCTGTTGTAACCAACTAGGACATGCTTGTTTTTCTCTCCCTCTCCGTATTGCCTGAGCAATCTCACTTTCTCATTAATTTTTTCATCGTCAGTAACAACAATTCCCCCGTCTCCGTACGCACCAAGGTTTTTTGAAGGGTAAAAACTGAAACAGGCGCAGTCTCCAAAAGAACCGGTTTTTCTCCCACGGTACTCCGCGCCGTGGGCTTGAGCGGCGTCCTCCACTACGAACAAGCCATACTTCTCGGCCAATTCCATTACAGGGTCCATATCTACTGGGTGACCAAACAGATGAACGATAATTATTGCCTTAACATTTGGGTTAATCATGGGCTTTATCTTGTTGACATCCATGGTATAGGCCTCATCCGTATCTACAAAAACTGGTGTCGCTCCATTATGCGCGATAGCGTCCGCTGTTGAAACAAAAGAGTTCGCGACTGTTATGACCTGATCGCCCGAGCCTATACCTAGTGCTTTGAGGCTTAGCATCAAGGCTTCAGTCCCAGAAGCGACACCTACCCCGTATTTCAAACCAGAGTATTTTGAAAACTCATCTTCGAACGCTTCTACATTTTTACCTATTATGAACCGGCCATTTTCTATAACTGCCTTTATCCCGTCGTCAATTTCCCTTTTGATACTCTGGTATTGTCGCGTGAGATTTACGAATGGTACGTTCATTTCCTTTCACCTATTACCTTCGCAGGGCATCCAACTACCACCTTGTTTGGCTGGACATCTTTGGTGACCACCGCTCCAGCTCCCACCAATGCATTTTTTCCAATTCTGCGAGTCATTATCGTGGCGTTGCTACCAATAGCAACTTTGTCTTCCACAAGAGTTTTCTCCCACTTGCCCGGATCCCTCTGAACAGGGTATTTGTCATTGATGAACATCACGCCATGCCCGATGAAGACATCTTTTCCGATAGTTACGCCCGTGCAGATAAAGGAGTGAGACTGAACCCTGCTTCGTGGCCCTATTTTCACCCCTGCTTGTATCTCCACGAAGGGGCCCACAAAACTGTTGTCCCCGATCTCACATCCATATAGGTTTACAAGTTCGGGGTAAGGTATCTCGACCCCTTTTCCAAATTTTACGTCTTTTAGCGGAATTTTATCTCCCCCTCCTTAAGTATGCCTCTGCGGCTTCCAAAACTTTAACTACCTCCATGCCGCTACGCGCATCCGTCAAAGGTTTCTTCTGATTTAAAACACAATCAAGAAAGTGCTCACATAAGTTCTTCAGAGGCTCGGACTGTTCCAACTTAGGTATTCGAATACCACCCATGCGTAAGATAGACTGATGATCAACGTACTCGGGAGTGCTGTCCAGAAGGCCTCTGTCTACCTCCCTCTCGTAAATTTTGATCATCTCGGATTTTGACACGTCATCGAAGACGGCCATGCCTTTGGAGCCGACAACTGTGGTTTTCCTTATTTTCTCTGGAGCTATCCAAGTGGCATGCATGTTGCAGAAAATCCCTTTTGGAAATCTGAGGGACAGAAAGACAATATCTTCCACGCCTTTTTGTATATAAGATTCTCCCTCAGCAGTAACTTCTTTTGGCAGTAGCCCGAGCAGGTAAATAGCTATGCAAATATCGTGAGTTGCTAGATCCCACAGAGCGCTGGCGTGTTTTCTTATTGGCCCAAGACCTACCCTTTCGGAGCTGATGTAATAAAGATCGCCCAATTCTCCCTTTTCTAAGATTTCTCTCAACTTCCTAACGCCGGGATGATAATTGTAGACGTGACCGGGCATGAGCACCAACTTTTTTTCCTCAGCAATCGTCATCAACTCATTCGCTTCCTTGGAATTCGAGGTAAACGGCTTCTCGATTAGAACGTGTTTTCGGTTATCTAGACATGACTTCGCAATTTCATAGTGAGTGGTAAGAGGAGTTGTCACGACTACAGAATCGATATCAGGATCTGTAGCTATATCTATGTAATCTTTGGTGATTTTCATCGATGGATAGAAGTGTTTAATCTTGTCCAGGTTTTTCTCATCCAGATCGCAACAACAGGTGACGGTACTATTTTTCAGTCCTGTAAAAATCCTCACGTAATTCGGGCCCCAGTAGCCGCATCCTACCACTCCTACATTTACCATGTCAAGATCCCCACCATCATTTCGTGCCTGCGTTTTTGAACGTATCGAAATTGTATGCACGATTAATTAAGATATAGGACATGACCATAATTGGAGGAATTGCATGAAAACTATTATCATTACAGTAACACAGGGAAGGATAGTAAGAGATATCCTGAGAACTGATGCTTTCAAAGCCCTAAAATCTGATAAAAAATTAAGGCTAGTTCTTGCTGTGCTGTACGGTTCACCCGTTTACGATAACAAAGATTTCGAGGTCGAATTCAACGGTGGCAACGTTACTGTGGAAAACATTAAGGCCAAGACAAACATTTTCGAACGGGGATTAAAAAAAATAGCTGACATCATTTTTTTTAACATCAATTATGTGAAAACTTTAGAAATAAAGGACGACATACTCAAACATAAAAAACCTCTAAGTTATTTGGGGCTAATAATTATAAGAAAAATTCTGGGGAAAAACAGAAACCTAATTAACGCTCTGGAAAAGCTGGATATGCTACTCTTTTGGTACAAAAACAGGCGTTACAAGAAGTTATTTGAAAAATATAAACCATCCTTAGTTTTTGCTACTGACTTTCTTTTCCCGCACGAATGGGGGCTTGTTAAAGCGGCTAAAAACTACAATGTACCTGTAATCTCTTGGGTAGATAGTTGGGATTTCCTAACCAAAGGTAGGCTTCCATCAAGGCCAGATAGGACTATAGTCTGGAATAATTTTTTAAAAAACCAACTCATCCGATATTATAGATACAGCCCGAAAAAGATATTTGTCTCAGGGATTCCACAATTCGATTATTATGTTAAGGATAAAAACAAACTTCCAACAAGAGATGATTTTCATGAAAGCATTGGTGCTGGCGCGAATAAAAAATTAATAGTTTATGCGACATCGCCTACGACAACATCGCTAGTTGAACAGGACATGATCGAAATTATATGCAATGCCATAAAAAGCGGTGAAATATCTTACCCAACACATGTCCACGTTAGGTTCCATCCGGCGGATGATTTTAGCCGGTATGAAAAATTGAGAAAATACGGTGATATGGTAACTTTTGAAATGCCCGGAAAATCATATTCTCCCGAAAAATATGTATGGGCTCCAGACGAGCAAGATATGTTACACTTTGCAACCCTCATGGCAAACAGCGATGTCGTAATCAACGTGTATTCAACAGTTACCATTGATGCCTCGGCTTTCGACACTCCGGTCATAAACGCCGGGTTCGATGGGTACGAGAAGAAGCCATATTTGGAATCGGTAGCGAGATATTACGATTATACCCACTACAAGAACATCGTTAAGACTGAGGGAGTGAAAATAGCGAGGAGCCAAGAGGAGTTAATAAGGTACATTAACGAATACCTAAAAAAACCAAAACTAAATAGCGAAGGGCGGAGAAAAATCGTTGAAGAAATGTGCTATAAGTTGGACGGAAGGGCGGGAGAAAGAATGGCCGAGTACCTTTTGAATTTTTTAGATCTAACTAAAAATAGAAGGTGAAAAATAATCTTTCTTTTAACTTTGTCATAGTTATAAATCATGCTAAGCACTTGAAAGTTCATTTTACCATTTGGTTTATTTTGGTTTCAATAGTTTCCAACTTCGCTACGCAGTCTAAGATATTACCGATCCCGTTATCATCTCCCAGGATCTTGTTTGGTATTTGTATCCTATTTCCAAAGATAGAGTTAATCCTGTTCCCGAAGAGATAATATTTACTCTGAAGCATTGCCACGATCTTAGAGAGCGGTATCCTCTTGATAATCTCCACCAATTGGGTCATCCGTATCTCGTTGGTTATCCTTCGTTTTTGCGATTTGGGCAAATTTGACAATGAGAGTTTAAACTCTTTCATATCTGCATTTACGTCGTGCCCGATCCTCTTATGAACCAACATTGATCGATAATAATGAATAAAATACATCTCCATTGATATTTCAATATTTTTTAATTTTCTAGGCCTGAGTTCCTTAGCTACAGAGTATGATTCTGCCATAGCGTTGATAAAATATTTACCTTTGAGGGGAGTTCTTGCGATCTTGTAAGAAAGCGGCTCTGCAAACTCGCCGTCTCTGGTCACTTCATCTCGAGCATTCACCGCCTGAACGCCCGAACCTAGAACCACGAGCAACTTATCGAGGATTGTCACCTTCTCAATATACGTAAGAGCTAATGGAAATGCCGTGTACTCAGGGAAGGGTTGAAAGAAGAACGCCCCCAATTCATCTAAGATTTGACTTACTACCACTGCTGAGATACAAACAACTGACGGGTGCGGGAAATTTTGTGGCGAGTCTAAGCCAAACCAAGATTTCAACATGTCGTCGGATTTCAACTCCTGCGCGTTCCCGTGAAGTTTTCTCACTTCGAATAGAATAGAATTTCTCAGTCTTTCCATTACACACTCTGGGCCATAATATTTGATGTGTCTACACCAGATCATTTTCGGGTGCCGCTTATCAATTTCATCTTTTATGGCGCTCAAGGCGTAGGGTGAAAGACAATCGTCATCGCCCAAGACCCAAATGTAATCCCCACGAGAATGCTTAACGGCAAAAGTCCAATGGTCGCTAACTGAAAGAAATCTTCCTGGATTGACATATCGAATCTTTTGGTTATCGAAAGATTTTACTACATCGCATGTACTATCTGAAGAGTCGTTATCTGAAATTACCAGCTCATAATCATCAAAATCTTGGTTGAGAACGGAGCGTATTGCGTACTTGAGGATATTTGCCCGGTTTCTAGTTGGGATTACGACTGAAAACGTGGGCATGATTTCAACTCCAAATAACAGCTCGCCTTTAAAATGCGACATGAGTTCTTCATTTGAATTTACCCCCAGGATTGGTTACGAATACATTCAGCTTTACAGTATCTCTGTGAACTTATAAAAACCAAAGCAAATAGGCCAATCTGAAAGGTCATCTATTGAATAAACAAAAGTTAAGAGTGATTTCTACGATCCACTTTATAGAATAAATATCGAGTTTTAGTCGCTGCCTCTAAACTTCGTAGAGATGCATATTTTTCTCAAACCAGTTCACCGTTTTTTTCAAACCAGATTCAATATCATATTTTGGACTCCAGCCAATGATTTTCTTAATTCTGGAATTGTCGGCAGCCCACATTTCAGCATTATCAACATGTTTTTTCACAACTTCTCCTATCTCTACTTTTATTTCGCTCGCGGTCAGTTTCTTTACAATTTCGAAAACCTTGCTAATAGTGTGTTGCTTTCCGGTTCCCACGTTTAATATTTCCCCTGGATAAATCGAGCTACCTTTGGTTATAACGTCAGAATAGGCGTCAACTACGTCTTTTATGAAAATAAAATCTCGCACAGCAGTTGGTGTAAACAGCTTTAACGGCATTTTTTTAAGACATGAAATGATGATCGAGGAAATTAATGTCTTGGGCTGTTCATAGTAGCCATATGGCCTAAACAATCTCAGTGTAAATACCGGAAGATTTTCTCTTTTTGCCACCGACTGACAATAAAGAGTGGCAGCAGCTTTTGAAACGCCATACTCATCTAATGGGTCCAATAGTTCGGTTTCGGATATGTGCTGTTGTTTAACGCCGTACTCAAAACAGCTGCCAGTGTTGATAAAGCAATCAAACCCGATTTCAGCACATGCGTCCATGATGTTGACCGTTCCAATAAAGTTCGCTTGTATCGTGGTCATGGGGTCTCTGGGAGTTCTTAATCCATAGGCAGCAAGGTGAATGATTACATCTGGCTTTATCTCCCTAATTGTTTCCCTGAGTTTCTCTCTCTTGACCAAATCACAAAAGTACTGGTCCGTTTCGTTGAGGATATCACGCACCCGCCAGGGATTGGATGTTTTTCTCATTAGTACGGAAACAGCGTTATTAGTGGAAGTAAGGTAACGCAAGATATTTGCCCCTACAAACCCCGTGGCACCAGAAACAAGTATTTTCATTTTTTTCACTCCATACATCCCATAGAAGCTTGAGTTCATAAGACCTTAATCGACCTGATGGCTGCTTCCCTCCGCAATCCGATACCGACTCACGTCTCTAACTCCAAAAGTTTACACAAATGATAGAATTCATGCCTCTCGTTTATTTATCTATTCGCCTTCACAAAATCATGGATACTTTTTATCACGTAAGCAAGCCGACCACGGTCCAAACCCGGAT
>CAYFIY010000008.1:0-47673 GCA_964343275.1 Hadarchaeota archaeon (SeqCode) | reverse complement strand
CGCCGTTGGTATTTATAACTTAAATGGTAAAATAAATTTTGTGATTCGATGGAATCAAGCGATCTCGATGCGATAGTTCGAAAAACTACAGAGCTTCTCGCCGATAAGGTAAAAGACGGTCAGATAACTGACCAGGATATTGACCTCGCTTTCGACATGTTTGCGAGGCCGAGGCTCGAACACCTCCTAACTTCTTTTGAGAGCGAGCTGGATCGTAGGCAAGCCCGTGATTTTATAATGATGAAGCTCCAAGAGCGGGCAAAGCAGCTAAACGCGGAGCATTGGCAAAAAACGGAGTAAGTTTCACGAAAAATATTTTGATGCAAATTACATTTTTACAAGTGTGATCAATTGACTTGTAGTCCATAGGCGATGCCATCAGCAAGATACTGGACAAGATAAAAATAGATGACGAGGTCATTATAAACTAAGCGGTGGTACCCAAGTAATGAGTCTGGTGATGGGTTCCATTGCAGTAGTGCTCTTCTGCATCATGACCGTAAAAGTTGTTTACTCCATGATGTTATCCGGTAGAAAAGAAAAAATCATCGACCACATTCAAGTTTTGAAGTATTTATTCTAAAGGCTTAATGACTTGTTTTAGAGGATTTCCAAGTAATCTATTAAAATATATTAGATGAGTAATGGTTTACCAGTCAATATCCATAAGATTGCTAGAAGGCATAATATGGCCACCAAAATCAATCCTGATCCCCACGTCTTGGCCTGAGCTTTTATACATATGTATCCAAAAGAACCTGTTAAGGCCAAAGCTAGGATGAGAGCTATGCTCAAAATAATCTTTGCTGCCAGTTGCACCAATCCATCAAAAAATAGAAATCCTGCGATAGGTAGCAATATGACTAGAATGAAGAATGTGGTTATGAGATATAATATGCGTATTCTTTCACCGATATTTCTTGCATGACAAACTTTTAAAACTTAGTGCGATAGCTGTTAGGGGTCAAAGATGACAAGATTGGCAGTTATCGATAAAGAACTGTGTCAGCCTAAGAGATGCACGTTGGAGTGCCATAGGTATTGTCCTGGTGTCAGGACGGGTGACGAAACGATAGTGATCGACAGTCAAACCGGATTGCCAATAATTTCAGAGGGGCTGTGTAGTGGCTGCGGGATATGCGTTCATAAATGTCCCTTTCGAGCCATTTCGATCATAAATCTTCCCAAGGAGCTTGAAGGTCGATGCATACACCGCTACTTGCCAAACTGTTTTGCACTATATGAACTTCCGATCCCAAAGGCTGGGAGCGTGACTGGGCTGGTAGGTCAAAATGGCGTTGGAAAAACTACCGCTATTCAGATCTTGGCTGGAGTTCTAAAGCCAAATCTAGGTTTGGAGAAAGTTAGCTCCAAAAAATTGAACGATTTCTTCAAAGGCTCGGAGCTTCAGGCTCATTTCAATACAATCAACCAAGTTAAAATGGTTTACAAACCCCAGGCTATAGATGAACTACCCACTGTCGTTAAGGGCAAGGTCATGAACCTGATCCAGAAAGCCGACGAAAGAACCGTTTCTCATGAATTAATTCGGACGCTCGAACTAGAAGACTTCCTGGACCGAGACATCAAACTCCTAAGCGGCGGAGAACTTCAACGATTGGCCATAGCTGCAGTAGTAGCACGTGAAGCGGATATATACTATTTCGACGAGCCCAGCTCTCATCTCGATGTCTACCAACGATTGAACGCAGCAAGGGCCATCAGGGCACTGGCTCAGATTGGGAAAGCGGTGATGGTTGTCGAACACGATCTAGCTTTGCTGGACTACATCTCGGATTACGTGCAAGTGATGTACGGCAAGCCTAGGGCTTATGGGATTGTTTCATCCATCAGGGGAGTTAGAGTCGGCATAAATGTGTTTCTGGATGGTTATCTCCGGGAGGAGAACGTAAGGTTCAGACGGGAATCGATTAAATTCGATGTGAGGCCGCCATCTAAAGCTATAGCGGGAGGCAAAGAAATGATGAACTACCCAAAGTTTAGCAAGTCTTTTAAAGGCTTTAAGCTGGTGGTTTCTCCTGGCAACATTTTCTTAGGCGAGGTCGTGGGGGTGGTTGGACCAAACGCCGTGGGAAAGACGACTTTTGTCCGTGTCTTGGCAGGAGAGATTGGCCCCACCAAGGGCAAGCTCGAGTCAGATCTCAAGATCTCCCATAAACCACAGTATCTTAATGCCGAGTTCGACGGCACGGTTCATGAATGGTTGCGCCTGCAGCTGGGCGATTTTGACCCAGCATTCGAACCAGAAATTTTGAAGCCGCTTGGGGTCGAGCCCTTGATGGAGAAGAATCTAAAGAGTCTGAGCGGAGGCGAACTCCAGCGAGTGACCATAGCTGGGTGCTTAGGCCGACAAGCTGATCTATATCTCCTGGATGAGCCGAGTGCCTACCTTGACGTCGAGCAGCGTTTGAATATGTCCAATTCTATACGCCGACTGATAGAGAAACGAGAGGCAGCTGCTTTCGTCGTCGATCACGATGTTCTTAGCGTGGACTATATCTCAGACAGGTTACTGGTCTTTACTGGAAGTCCAAGCAAAGTCGGAGAGACTCATGGTCCGCTAAACATGCGCGACGGGATGAACCTTTTCCTAAAAAACATGGGAGTTACTTTCAGGCGTGATCCACATACAGGTAGGCCACGTACCAACAAACCAGGTAGTACTTTGGATAGGGAACAGAAGGACAATGGTGAGTACTTTTATTTACGATAATTAATGTATGTTGATGGGATGGGGGTCACTGAGGACATTAATTGGCTGAAGACCGATAAGGTTGGGGTTGGGAAAGTATTCACTCTCTTGTCAGATAAAGGAAGCTTGAGGTTGCGAGAACTGAAGGAACTATACGGCTCAGGAGATTGGTGGCCAGTGAAGGAGCATCTACGAACGCTGATTAGTAGAGAGCTTGTGTCAGAGTTAAATAGTAGTTACAAGCTGACCGATGATGGGAAAAAGGTCCTTGATGGTCTCAAGGCGATAGAATACGTTCAGCCGATTTAGATGGATATATCTGAGACGTTCCCGCCTTTCAATAATATAAGCTTAAATTTTACAACTTGTCCGTCCTTGGATACTTCCTCGACATCTTCCATTACTAGGTTCATGTACTCGTCATGTTGCGTTAGCTTGCCTCGGAATTTTCTCCCGTCCTTAGCCGTGACCTTGACCACGTTGTTGAGGAACCTTTTTATCCCAGCTATGTCCGCTGGCGTTTCTGTTTCGTTTTCCATTTTTACCACCTAATTGTAGTACTTGACTTGGCTAAAATACTGCTATGTAATTTTTATCCACGGCCCTAGTATTTTTCGACGGAATGAGATGAACATGCTGGGTATCGATCTAGACGAATTAAGAATCATTTTTTAAAACAAGGATAATACTTTCGGAGACCCCCCTCCTCACAAGTAGCTTGAGTAAGTGTGTGAATAGGTTAACCTGAAGATTGTAAATGTTTAAAAATGGAGGTGTTTTAATTGGTAGAACTTGAAGATCTGGAGGGGGTAGGGTCAGCAATTGCCGAGAAGTTGCGCACTGCTGGGTATGACACGGTCGAAAGCATCGCCGTAGCCACGTCTAGTGATTTGAGGGAAGCAGCGGAAGTAGGCGTTGGTGTCGCGGTTAAAGCTATAAATTCGGCGCGAGAGGCTTCAAAGATGGGTTATGAGAAGGCCATAGATGTTCTCGAGAGGCGAAAGCATATAGGACGCGTCAGCATGGGGTGCCAGTCACTTAACAAGATGATTGGTGGTGGGGCCGAGACCCAAGGCATCACTGAGGTTTTCGGAGAATTTGGTTCGGGAAAGTCTCAGATTGCTCACCAACTTTGCATGAATGTGCAGTTACCGCTCGAGCAGGGCGGACTTGATGGAAAGGCGGTTTACATAGACACCGAGAACACTTTCAGGCCAGAACGTATCGCACAGATGGCTAGAGCAGTTAGTATAGAGTCCGAGAAAGCTCTAGATAACATCTATGTTGCCAGGGCGCACACGACCGACCATCAGATGTTGTTGGCGGATAAGGCCGCCGAGATGGCGAAAAACGATGGAGTAAAGCTACTTGTGGTCGATTCGCTGACTTCCTTGTTCCGCACGGAATATTGTGGGCGAGGGGCACTCGCGGAGCGGCAGCAGAAGCTTGGGCGTCATCTTGCTGGGCTTCACAAAATATCGGAGCTGCATGATTTGCTGGTTTTTGTGACCAATCAGGTCCAATCCAGGCCAGATGTTTTCTTCGGCGATCCAACGAGGCCAGTGGGGGGGCATGTGCTAGGACATTCGGCAACTGCGCGCGTCTACCTACGGAAGAGCAAGGCGAACACTCGCACAGCGTACTTGGTGGATCATCCAGGTCTGCCTCCGGAAAGCGCGACGTTTCAGATAACTGAGGCTGGTATTAGCGACTAATATCACAGGTGGTGCAGTTCTGGTTTTCACCCATAAAAAGTCTGGCGGTTCTTGAACTAAGCGATTTATGTAAGACTGTCTATTATGCTGTGAAAGTAGCGCGAAGATGGATTAAATTAGTGAGAAACTTTTAAGAACTTCTAATTAAAAGTTTCTTATGCGGGGGTAAATTTTGAAAATACAATACGCTTTAGTTTTTCTTTTTATAGGATTGGCAGTCATCGCATCCCTTGCTTTTTTCTTCTATTTTTCGTCGTTTCAGTTTGAGCTGGATAATGTTGAGCTGGATAATGTTGTGCTGGATAAAATTGGCATAATCTACCTGAGTGGTGAGATCATCAGCAGCGGTGAATTCCCTCATGTTAATACCATCTCCACTGGAGAACTCCAGAGAGCACTTGAAAATGCCCATAGGGACGATAAAGTCAAAGCTATTGTCCTAGCTGTGGATTCTCCTGGCGGACTAGCAGACGCCTCATACGAGATGTACTCAATGGTGAAAGGATTCGAAAAACCGATAGTGGCATTCATAAGGGGAACAGGAGCTTCTGGAGCATATTTAGTCTCGTTGGGAGCAGATAGGATTGTCGCCAATCCATTTTCGATAGTCGGGAGCATCGGGGTCTTTATAGTGCTAGATAAGCAGGTGCCCGTTGAGCCTGAGAATGTTGAGGAAATATTCGCCATCACCTCTGGAAAATTGAAGAACGTTTGGGCGGATGGCGTCTTGGATGAAAATGAGAGAGAGTATCTAGAGATGAAGGTAGATGAAATAAATGATTCTTTTTTGAACATTATTTTCCAAAGAACTGAGATCAATAGAGCGGATGTGGAAAATATTGAAGATAACCTAGAAAACCCCATATTTCAATTGGCGGAGGGCGGGTGGTTTAATGGGGAAAAGGCGTTGGAGCTCAAACTCGTAGATTCATTGGGCGATATGGACTCTGCCCTTGAGCTGGCTTCTGAGTTGTCTGGCGTAGAATTGGATGAGGTGGATGTGGTAATTATCATGCCACCACCACCTGGGACATATGGAAACATGCTATATGAAACTCCCCTTTATCGAGATAACCAAATTCCACCGATTTACCTGAAATAGGTAAATTTTCATCTGTCTTTAATAGCATTCTTATCATGTTAAACCTTTATAAAAAAAGTGATTTGCCGACGTTCAATTAGCTTTTTTTTATAATTATCCACCTAGGCCACAACGACGTAGAGCCTCGCTCCAAAGGATGTTCCACCACTCATATTTAGTTATGGTCTCTTTTCGATCCAGAACTTCTATGACCTTCTTTAAGAATTCATGATGTTTTCTTTCGTCAGATAATATCGCGTTCAGCAGGAGTTCGATCTTCTCGCTTTCTATGGGTGGCATTACCTTTTCTATTTTTTTTGATGAGCTCCATTTCCATGTCTATATGCTTTTTAAGAAGATCTGCCCATTTACCCAGGTGTTCTCATATCAGTGTCGGGGAACATATGCAAAAAGCTCGAAGGTCACTTTACATATCTGTGTGTTTTGCGGAATCTAGTGATATGCCCTTGGAACTAATTTCACAGTTGGGTTTTTTATCTCTTTTAAAAAGGTATTCATCAACTCAGATATTTTCCTCTCGATCTCGATTTACCACCTAAGAAAACCCATTATTTCTTCTTTTGAACTCAAATTTTTGCCCACACTGCAGTTTTTAGCAGAGTACCATCTACTAAATAACTATTTTTTAAAGGACTTCCTAAATTGCTAATCGAGATATCATGGGATTCAAAATGGAAGTATCAGGGTTTGGGCTGGAGATCGACCTTGAAGATCTCCAAGGGGTCCATATCCACGAGGAAACAATATCCTCGCAAGTGGAAAAATTGGAGCGTGATATAAGATCGAGCGATAAAGTGAGGGATCCGGTGATCGTGGACTCGGATACTCGAGTGGTGCTTGACGGGATGCACCGCGTCGCCGCCTTGCGTAAGATCGGATGTCGCTATCTGCCAGTATGCTCGGTTGACTATCTCAACCCTAAGGTCATGCTAAAATGCTGGAACAGGATCATTAGAGGAAATACTTGGACGCCTAAGTTTTTGGATGACTTTAGGTCTCTCGGGCTTGATATTGAAAACTCCACCCTGGATGAAGCTATCAAGGTTTTAGATAGACGAGTGATCACGGCAGCAATTTTGACTCCTATGAATTGTCACTTAATCAAAACCCATGGAGGGGATACGGACATCAAAGAGAAATTTAATTGGGTCAAGCGCCTCGAGCAAATAATGGCTAGGGAGGGATTTAGCATTGGTTACGAAACGGAGTCAGATACAGCGATTCAGGTTAGATCCGGAAAAGCATCGGCTGCGCTGCTCGTTCCAACGGCCAACAAGGAGGAGGTGGTCAAGGCTGCGCTTTCTGGGAATCCATTTGCTCACAAGACTACTCGCCATGTTCTGCCAGTGCGCCCCATGAACGTGGGCGTTCCCCTGGAATGGATACAAGGAAATATGTCGCTGGATGAAGCCGATCGTGCTCTTGTAAAATATCTATCCAAAAGGAAGTTTGAACAGCTGCCGGGAGGAAGCATTCCAGATGGTCGGCGATACGAAGAGGAGCTTGTGGTGTTTAGGTGAATCTTATGGTGGGGAAAAAATTTATCGTCATAGTCGGGGACGGGATGGCAGACTATCCCTTAGAAGGATTAGGCGGGAAGACTCCACTGCAGGCGGCGCAAAAACCTAATATAGATTTTATAGCGTCGGAAGGAAAAATTGGGATGATAAGAACCATTCCAGAAGGCATGTCCCCTGGTTCAGCGGTTGCGAATCTTGCCATTTTGGGATATGACCCGAGAAAATACTTCACTGGGCGCGGCCCACTTGAAGCTGGTGCGATGGGCATAGAGTTAGGTCATAATGATGTTGCTTTCAGGTGCAATTTAATTACGGAGAAAGATGGTAAGATGATAGATTATTCAGCAGGGCATGTGACCACAGAGGAAGCCGTAAAGCTGCTTGGAGAGGTGCGAAAACTTAAATCGGGAGAACTTCACGCCGGCATGACATATAGGCACATTTTTCTTTTGAGGGGGAACGATGCGAATGTCGGGTGTGCACCTCCTCACGACATAGTCGGTGAACAGATCTCGACCAATCTCATACCATCTAAAGACGAAACATCTCGGAAGCTGAACGAGCTTATGCTGTCTTCGAGGAAGGTACTATCCGAACATCCCGTTAACAAGAACAGGGTAAAGCTTGGTAAGAATCCTGCGAACATGATCTGGCTGTGGGGCCCTGGAAGAAGGCCCAGCCTAGAACTGTTCGAAAAAAAGTACGGGCTTAATGGTGCCATGATCTCGGCGGTAACCCTGATTAGGGGACTCGGTGTCTATACCGGCATGCAAATAATAGATGTTCCCGGTGCGACGGGTTACTATGATACTAATTATGAGGGCAAAGCAGATTCTGCGATTAAGGCACTGGATAAAAACGATTTCGTATATGTCCACGTTGAGGCCCCAGACGAGGCTGGACATGCTGGTGATGTCGAGCAGAAAATAAAGTCCATAGAGGATCTAGACGGACGTCTGGTGGGCAGGATATTAAATAGGGCTGAAGGATGTACTGTGGCGATCTTACCAGACCACTCCACCCCGATTAATGTCGGGACCCATGTTTCCGATCCGGTTCCATTCGCGATATACGCTGCTGGAATAAAAGGCGATGGGCTAAAATTCGATGAGGCCTCAGCTGAGAAGGGTTCGTTGGGTTTCATAGAAGGGGAGAAGTTCATCGAATTGCTCCTAAGGCAATGGGAATGACCTTACTTTCATTGTCTTGTGCAGCAAAAATATAGCAAATACCTGCGCCATGATTATATTAGACTCAGGATGGACAACCTTTTTGCCTGAATTTCTGGCACTCTCAGTCGAACATATTTTATTCTGCGGTTGTTTTATCGGCTGCCGACAAATATCGGTCGCATTGAAAGCAGTCGTGGCACGGCCAAGGGCCTGTAAGGCATGTCTTTGGTTCGCTTAGCGATTTCCAAATAGATGGACTTAACGGTCATCCGTTTGAGCGCCTTTTTACCTCGGATTCTGGTTGGAATTTTATTCTTATTTAACTCATCGTCGCCTATCACGATTGTATACGGCAACCATTCACGCTCAGCGTCTCTCACCTTCTTGGAGACAGACTCGTTTCGGTCGTCTATATCAACTCTTACATGGTTATTTTCTAAGGTGTCAGCAATTCGTTTGCAGAACCTATAGTGGCGGTCGGCAAGTGGGATGATCCTGACTTGGGATGGAGAAAGCCATAGCGGAAGGGATGGAGCTTTTCCTGTCACCTGCGCTTTTGCTGCCTCTTCAAGTACAGCATAAATCCAGCGTTCGATCGAACCCACCGAGGAGTGCAAAATTATACAACCTTTTTTCTCCCCTCTCTCGTCCACATATCGAATGCCGTACCGTTCGGAGTCCTCTAGGTCCAATTGAACAGTGGCTAGCTGAGCATTTCCCCCGACCGAGTCGATTACCTGAAATTCATGCTTTAATATCCAGTAGTGTTTTCTTTCAGAAAGTAACTCAACAAGAGCAGGGCGCTTCACCATCTTAAGTAGCCTTATAATGAGATCGCGATGCTGACGATAGAAATCTTCCACCACGCGAAAAACAACTGCGTAATCCACCCCCATGGACTCGATCATCTTTGTACATGTCTTGAATAAATTTTCATACTCTCCTGTCCCTTCCTCTAAGTCTCGGCAGAAACAATGAATATCGGGCATGGTGAAGGCCCTAAGACGTTTGAGTCCGATCGTCTCACCACTTTGCTCCAGTCTGTAGGAGGGAGAGAGTTCGAATATCCGTACTGGCATCTGTTTATGGCTCATTAAGGTATTCTTCATCATCTTGAATAGGCCGAAGTCACCGGCAAACCTCAGAAGAAGAGTTCGATTGGGGAGCTTGATCTTATAATCTTTCTGGAAGAATTTGCTAGCTTGCTCTGCTATGTCTGGTTCATCCACACGGTAGAGCACCGGTGTTTCAATTTTGCTGGCTCCCATTTCATTGGCCAGCTTGGTGGCGAAGTCCTCCATCAATCCCTTCACCAAGGATCCCTTGGGGTAGAATCGGAAATGACCAGTGTCGCTTGCTGGTTCGTAGTCGACCAGCTCTAGCCGACGCATGATTTTTATGTGTGCCGGCTCTTTTCCGGGCTTGCGCTCAAGTTCTTCGCTTAAAATTAATTGCCTGAGCAAAGGATGGGCAGCGAGCTGTTTGCAACTGTCGATGTTGGATAAGTCTAGATCGTGTTCCATTCCATCCTCAGTGAGGATGATTAGTTTGCTCGGGACAGCTTCGACAGGATGGGACTCAGCCATCAAAGCTTCTGAGGAGATAGTGCGGGACAACTCGGACAGAGGATGCCCCTTACAGCTGACTGTAAATGCTTTGTACCAGCCGAATGGTATGCGATGGACCTCGAACCCGAGATTTCGGAGCTCATCGGCGGTAGCGTCCAGCAATTTGATCGCAATCTTTGGTGATGTAAGTGATGAGCTTAAGTGGGCGTAAGGATAAATTGCAACTCGCTTGGTTTTAACTTTTTTTGCTACTTCTGATATTTCTTGAGCTGTTTTTTTTGCCACACCCTTGATGTTCTCTGCGTCTCCTTCTTCAGCAGCTGTGAAGGAGACGAGTACCTCATCTATACGTCCAGATTGTTTTTCTGGCGGGACTTCTTCAGCCACCGGTGTACGTCGTTTAGTCGCAAACTCGAGGAAGTTCGCGTGAATTAACAATATTTGCAATCCAGCACCGCGCGAACTTGAGCTCTTAAATTTAATAACCTATCGCTGGTCAGATCCGTTAGGCGTCTGCCGGTTCAAGACTCAAAATATGATTACGTCATTTGTGTTATATTTTTTATATATGTGGCGATTAGTCTTTGATTGAGAAGGCACTTCAAACCAAGTGCGAAAAAGACCATATTTGTTCACGGAAAAAAAATCCTTTTTGGGTTTCGCTAGGTTCTTATCAAGTCCAGAGCGTTTAAGTTAGGTATTATCAGAGTATTGGTTGCATGAAGAAATTTTGCTATCGATGCGGCTCACTGGAGGAGTGGAACAGCTTCCTAATAAATGGCCTGTGCCAGCGTTGCTTTTCCCAGTCGGCATTGATGCAGGTACCTAGGGAAGTCGAAGTAATAGTGTGCCCTGTATGCAGCGCCTACAAGCACGCAAATAAATGGGAAATGAGTGCTTCGAGAGACTCTACTATTACTGCCGTAATTGAAACCATTTTTGATAAGCTTCGTGTTAATAGTCTGATAGAATCTGGAGTGCAATTACTAAGACCTTCCGAGGCTCGAGATATAAAAATCTCCATCGAACCTAACTTAAAGGGTAATTATGCAAAGGTGACCGCTGTTGGAAGGCTCCACTCGCTTCAGGTTATGCTAAGCTCAGAGGAAACCATGGTGAGATTTAAATTGAAGAAAATTACCTGTAAGCTATGTAGCCTGAAAAGAGCTCGTCATTACGAGGCAATCTTGCAGGTGCGCGGCCAACTTCCCGAAGATATCTTTTATCAGATACTAAAAAATCTAGAAGTCTTGGCCGAGTCGGTTAGCTGCAAGGAGCCTAACCACTTCATCGCTGAAGTTGAGGAACAAAAGGGTGGCTTAGATTTCCACGTTAGTACTTTGAGTTTGGCCAGGAAAATGGCTGCCGCGCTGAAATCTAGACATGATGTCACCGTTAGTGAAAGCTCAAAACTCATCGGTCAAACGCGTGACGGCAAAAGGAAATACCGCGTTTCGATTCTAGCTAGGATTGGGAAGAAGATCGGGTTTAAACCCCCAAAGCGATAATTTTATAGCTGGTATAAATGGTGGAGCTTACCGGTTCACAGGCTCTTTTCGAGTCTCTGAAGGTTGAAGGGGTGAAGGATATCTTCGGGATACCTGGGGGCGCAATCATCCCAGTTTACGACGCCTTATATGACGAACACGATATTCGTCACATACTCACCAGACATGAGCAGGGGGCGGCACATGCGGCCGATGGTTATGCACGTGCCAAGGGTAAATCCGGAGTGTGCATGACTACATCCGGACCAGGGGCCACAAATTTGACTACAGGAATCCTCAACGCGTACATGGACAGTTCTCCCGTGGTTGCAATTTCAGGTCAGGTACCTACTGCTGCCTTGGGGACTGATGCCTTCCAAGAAGCTGACATGTTGAGCGTGATGTTGCCGGTGACTAAGCATAACTTTATCGTTCACCAAGTTAAAGAACTCCCCAAAGTTGTCCGGCTTGCCTTCAAAGTCGCTATGTCAGGGAGACCTGGACCTGTTCACATAGACTTGCCCAAAAACGTGCAGACCAACAAGGAAGATTTGAAGATTCCAGCTACGATGAAATACAATAAGAAATTGAGATTTGACCCAGCGACTGAGGACGTAAGGAAAGCCGTCAACGCACTAGCGAACGCCGAGCAGCCAGTGATATACGCCGGCGGAGGGGTCATCTGGTCAGGGGCATCTGCAGAGCTCGTCGAGTTGGCAGAGATCATGGGTGCTCCAGTCGTCACTTCATTGATGGGTAAAGGCGCGATTCCTGAAGATCACCCTCTTTCTCTTGGCATGCTTGGGATGCATGGCAGAATGGCGGCGAATCTTGCGGTCACCAATTGCGATGTTCTGCTCGGGGTTGGGGTCAGGTTCAGCGATCGTGCTACTGGAGATTTACGGTATTTCGCGTCCAAAGCCAGGATTATTCACTTGGATCTGGACCCGGTCGAGATAGGGAAAAGTGTCCGCGTGGATATGCCAGTAGTAGGAGACGCTAAACATTCGCTTGCTGCGATCATCAAAGGTCTTAAGGCTCAATCTAGGCATGGTAACACGAGTGCATGGCTTCAGAGGATGAAGAAGATGCGCGACGAACTTGCGCCGAAGATGGATCACGACGATGTCCCAACGAAGCCCCAACGTGCGATCAAGGAGATAATGGAAGTTCTCAACGATAGCTCCATAATAGTCACTGAAGTCGGGCAATGTCAAATGTGGGCAGCTCACTTCTGTCAAGTAAAGAAGCCTAGACATTTTATCTCCTCCGGTGGGCTGGGCACGATGGGGTTCGGCTTTCCCGCAGCTATGGGCGCAAAGGTCGCACGTCCCAAGTGCAACGTTGTGAATATCGCTGGTGATGGGAGCTTTCTCATGAATTCCCAGGAATTGGCGACCGTGGTCGAGAACGAGATTAATGTGGTTTCATGCATCTTCAACAATAGATACTTGGGAATGGTGAAGCAGTGGCAAGACATGTTTTTTAAAAAGAGGAGATCTTCGGTAAATCTGGGAAAGGTACCTGACTTCGTGAAACTCGCTAAGGCTTACGGAGCTTACGGCGACCGGGCGACGAGGCCAAGTGAGATAGGTCCCAAGCTTCGAGAGGCCCTACAGTCCGGGAAGCCAGCTATAATTGATATTCCCATAGACCCTGATGAACATGCACTGCCAATGGTGCCATCTGGCGGAAGGCTCGACGAACCAATATTGACATAGGTGTGGTATATGAAGATTCGAATATTCTCCGTGATATGTGAAAATATTCCTGGAGTGATGATGAGAATATCTAGGGATTTTACCAGGCGTCAAATCAACCTTGACTCAATCACTGTGGGAATAGAGCCCACGGGACTGGCTAGGATCATATTGATTTTCAAGTCAGATGATCGCATGGCCGAGTTCATGCGCAGGGTGCTCGTACGATCGGAGCCTATAGTGGACGTCGAGGTGATCGATCCGGAACGGAGCATCGTGCGTGAGGTTGCCCTAATGAAGACGAACAAGCTCGATGAGAAACGTATTTGGAAAGTGGTTCAGAAAGTCGAGCGAGTAGGTGGGAAAGTGCTTGAAACGAAGGGGAACGTTCTAATTGTGGAACTGAGCGGACAGCACGACGAAATTGAAAAGGTAGTCACGGAGCTAGGACCCGAGACCCTGAGAGAAGTAGCTCGTTCGGGGCAGGTTCTTATATCGAGGGAGATAACTTAGGGGGGTATCAAATGGCGAAGATATACTACGACGGAGACGCCGATATTGCTCCACTCAAAGGCAAGACCATAGCGATAATCGGTTATGGCAATCAGGGTCAAGCGCAAGCTAATAACCTGAGAGACTCCGGTTGTGATGTGATAGTCGGCAGCATCAATGGCCCCAGCTATGACCGAGCAGTAAAAGATGGATTTGATGTATACGACATCAGTGAGGCGGCCAAACGAGCTGAGGTTGTCCACATCCTGATCCCTGACGAATATCAGGCTGAGACTTACCAGGAACATATCGCGCCCCAGTTGAAGCCGGATAAGGCACTATGTTTCAGTCACGGCTTTAACATACATTTCAAGCAGATCACATATCCGGGTGACGTGGATGTCATAATGATCGCGCCTAAGGCTCCAGGCGCTATTCTTCGTAGTATGTATCAGCAGGGTTCCGGAACACCTGGTCTGCTCGCCGTGGCCCAGGATGCCAGCGGCAAGGCTAAGGAAATCGCACTCGCCATGGCGAAGGGAGTTGGTTTAACTAGGATAGGAGTCGTAGAAACCACTTTTAAGGAGGAGGTCGAGACGGATCTCTTCGGAGAGCAAGTGGTATTGGTTGGTGGTGTTTCTGAGTTGATGAAAGCAGGGTTTGAAGTTTTGGTGGATGCTGGGTATCAACCAGAAATTGCATACTTCGAATGTATCAACGAGCTCAAGCTGATTGTTGACTTGGTATACGAGCATGGCATTGAGGGCATGATGAATGCGGTGAGCAACACGGCTGAATACGGCGGTCGCACCAGGGGCAAGTGGATAATCGACGAGAGAGCGAGGGAGACCATGAAAAAAATACTTGCTGATGTCCAGAATGGAAAATTCGCCGAAGATTGGGTTGCGGATAGCAAAGCGAAGATACCTAATTTGCGAAATATGCGCGAGGAAGCCAAGAGTCATACAGCAGAGAGGGTTGGCAAGGATCTTCGTAAATGGGCAGGAATAGAGAAGTGATTTTTGGTCTGCCATATTTCAGCATTAGATTTTATTTGATTTTTTTTTTCATAAAGCTCAGACAACGCTAGGGCAGATACCATCACAAATTTAAATTACTAATGTGAAAACTTTTAGGGGAGGACCGATGAAGCTTCGTAGTCGAGAGGTTGTAACCGGACTGGAGAGTCTTCCCAGACGTGCTCTTTTGAAAGCAGATGGTCTAACGGATGCTGATATGAAACGCCCTTTCGTAGCCGTGGCCAACTCCTACAATAATATCGTTCCTGGTCACCTTCACCTGAAAAATCTCGGCGAGGCGGTCGCTGCAGGAATTCTCGAGTCCGGAGGGACACCATTTGAATTCAATACCATCGGAATATGCGATGGGCTCTCCATGGGAACCCGCGGCATGTATTATTCCCTGCCATCTCGTGAAATTGTGGCGGATAGCGTTGAGGCGATGCTTGAGGCCCACCGCTTCGATGCGGTCGTTTGCTTGGCTAGCTGTGATAAGATAGTCCCTGGTATGATGATGGCAATCGCCCGGGTTAATGTTCCAGCGATTATGGTCACTGGTGGCCCCATGTTACCTGGTGAGCGGCGAGGGCAGCGTCTTGATGTTATAAGTGCATTTGAGGCCGTCGGTGCGGTAAAGGCTGGAAGAATAACCGAGCGAGAAGCGGCCGAGATAGAGGAAAGTTGCTGTCCAGGATGCGGTTCTTGTGCTGGCCTCTTCACCGCTAATACTATGGCCTGTCTAGGTGAGGCGCTAGGGATTTCTCTTCCACGGATGGCTACCACTCACGCAGTCGACGCCAGAAAATTCCGAATGGCAAAAAAGAGTGGATCGCAAGTGGTGAGGCTGTTACGCCTAGGTATTGCCCCCCGGAACATAATGACTCGAGCAGCTTTCGAAAATGCGATTATGGTCGACATGGCGATAGGGGGCTCAACTAATACGATGTTGCACCTACCCGCTATAGCACACGAGGCGGGCGTCAAGATCAATCTGGACACTTTCGACAGGCTTAGCCGCAGGACCCCCCATATCTGCAACATGCGTCCGGAAGGACCACACACGATGCTTGATTTGGATAGAGCTGGCGGCATACCCGTAGTCATGAAACGGATGGAGAAATTACTCAGAGGTACTCCGATGACTGTAACTGGTCGAAGTTTGCGCGACAACCTGAAACTTGTAAAGGATATGTCTTCCGACCTCATCAGACCTGTCGAAAGGCCTCATCACCGTGAAGGCGGTATAGCCATCCTTTACGGCAACCTTGCTCCCAACGGTGCCGTCGTGAAGTACGCCGGAGTTAGGCCGAAAATGTTGCGTCACAGAGGGCCGGCACGAGTTTTCAACTGTGAGGAAGACGCCGTCAGGACTATTTTGGGTAATAAGATCAAACGAGGTGAAGTAGTGGTAATCCGCTACGAGGGGCCAAAGGGAGGACCAGGAATGCGCGAGATGCTGGCACCAACCGCAGCCATCGCGGGCATAGGCATGGTCGAGTCAGTTGCTTTGATAACCGATGGACGCTTCTCGGGAGGAACAAGAGGAGCCGCGGTCGGTCATATCTCTCCCGAAGCAGCAGAGGGCGGCCCCTTGGCGGCGGTACACAATGGAGACAAAATTTTGATCGACATCTTGCGCCGGAGGTTGGAGATTTTAATCCCTGAAGAGGAGATTAAGACAAGGTTGGCAGAAGCAAAGCCCCATACCCCACGCGTAAAAACGGGGTATTTGGCATTATATTCGCGGGTGGTGAGCCCGGCTTCGGAGGGGGCAATCCGTCGGTAGTTATCTTCGCCAGCTAAAATAATGAAAAGAATAATTCCATTATCAGACTTGTAATGCTTAAGTAAAACCTTAAAGTTTTATCCACATAGTTTCGATAGGTAAAATTAATGCAGATGACCATTGCGGAAAAAATATTGGCGAGAGCATCCAGTCGTAAGGGCGTTTCGCCAGGGGAAATAGTTGAGGCTAATATAGATGCTGCAATGGTGAACGACATAACTGGACCAATTACTATAGAGGCCCTCGAGAAAATTGGCTTCAAGAAGGTATGGGATCCATCGAGGATTATTGTAGTTCTGGATCACCAATCACCACCCACGACCGCGGAAGCGGCTCAAGATCACACCATGATCAGGAAGTTCGTGACTCAGAGAGGGATACCGAATCTTTTCGATGTCGGCGAAGGCATATGTCATCAGGTTCTGCCAGAGCATGGCTTTGCTCTACCTGGCCAGCTAGTGGTTGGGGCTGATTCGCACACCTGTACTTACGGGGCGCTCGGCTGCTTTGCCACGGGTATAGGTTCGACTGATATGGCGGCAGTTTTCGCTACGGGGAAATTGTGGTTCCGGGTACCGGATAGCATGCGGATAAAAATAGATGGCATCCTCAAGAATAGAGTTACCCCAAAGGACATTATCCTCAGAATAGTTGGAGACGTACGGGTAGACGGCGCAACCTACCGTGCTATCGAATTTAGAGGGAAAGGCATGAGGAAGATCAGCATTGCAGGAAGGATGACGATGTGCAACATGGGGGTGGAAATGGGTGCTAAGACCGCTATCGTTCCACCAGATAAGTTCACCAAGAGCTATTTGACGGAGAGGGCTAGAAAATGTTACAAGGAAATGCACAGCGATTCTGGAGCCGATTATATCGAAGAGTGTGCTTATGATATTTCAAAGATTGAGCCTCAGATATCGGTACCTCATAACGTCGATAAGGTTTGCGCAGTAAGAGAAGTAGCAGGTGTAAAAATAGATCAAGCATTTTTGGGCAGTTGTACGAACGGGAGGCTCGAAGACCTAATAGAGGCAGCCAAAATATTGAAGGGAAGAAAAATAGCGCGAGGGGTCAGAATGCTAGTGGTTCCTGCATCGCGAGAGATTTACGCGGATGCCCTAAGGAGAATGGTTTTACAGAAGTTCGTCAACGCTGGGGCGATTGTTGAAGCCCCGTCGTGCGCAGCTTGTTTGGGAAATCACATAGGAATACTAGGATCTGGAGAAATCTGCGTTTCATCCTCTAATAGGAACTTCAAGGGGCGTATGGGCAGCCCGGAGGCAAAGGTTTATCTAGCCTCACCTACGACTGTCGTAGCATCAGCTATCAAAGGAGAGATAGCAGACCCGAGGGATATTTGATGGCCATAGCTTGGGTTTTCGGCGACAATATATCGACTGATGATATTATAACCGGACGCTACTTGATAAAGCGATCCCCTAAAGAACTTGCAAAGCATGTGATGGAATCGATAGAACCTAATTTTGCTAAAAAGGTACTGAAGGGAGACGTCATAGTGGCCGGACGTAACTTTGGTTTGGGTTCAAGCCGAGAGCATGCTCCTATTGCCCTGAAGGCTGCGGGAATATCTACAATCGTGGCAGAATCATTCGCCAGGATATTTTTCCGGAACGCGATAAACCAAGGTCTGCTCGTTGTAGTATCAAAAGAGGCACATGGTGGTTTCAAAAGCGGGAATGGAATTAAAGTAGATATTAACAGAGGTAAGGTTCGCAACACAACGACTGGCAGAACTTTCAAGACCGAGACTATCCCAGATTTCGTAATGAATATCTTGAAAGCTGGTGGTCTGCTTAGATATATAAAAATCCAAAAGCTTCGCAAATAGGTCTTGTGTGTAAGATATATGGACCAGGTGGATGAAAATAAATTTTTGGAAGCACTGGTGCATTACATTAAGAGTTAAGCCTAAGAATATTGGTGATTAAAGATAGTTAATTGGTGAAATTTTTGGCGAAATATAAAATAGCGGTTATTCCTGGAGATGGCATTGGACCGGAAGTCATCCGAGAAGGTATTAAGGTTCTTCACAGGGTGGTCGAGGTAGTGCAGGGGCTGGATCTCGATTTTGTGGAGTTCCCCTATGGTGCCGAACATTACCTCAAGACAAAAGAACTGGTGTCGGAACTGGGATTGAAAAAACTTTCCGAAATGGACGCGATTTACCTCGGTGCGTTGGGTGATCCCCGCGTGCCAACCGGACTACTCGAGCAGGGCATTCTCCTCAAGATTCGTTTCTATTTTGAACAATACGTCAACCTTCGGCCTGTAAAGCTCTATCCTGGCGTCCCCTGCTCGCTAGTGGGGAAGGGTCCGGAACATGTTAACTTCTATGTAGTGAGGGAGAACACGGAGGATTTCTATGTGGCATTAGGTGGCAGGGCTGAGGGAAAGTCCAAGGCGGAATTGGAGGTTCTGCGGTCGATTTACAGGGCGAAATTCTATCTGGATATAGATGTAGATAGAGACGAAATCGCCTACCAGATTGGGGTCGTAAGTCGAAAGGGGTCAGATAGGGCAATACGTTATGCTTTCGAGCTCGCACGAAGGAAGGGTAAGAAACGTGTCACATCAGTGGATAAAGCAAACGTTTTGACCCATATTTACACACTCTGGAGAGAGGTTTTTCAACAGGTGGCCAAAGAATATGATGAGATCGAGACAGAGTTTTCCTTTGTCGATGCCATTTCTATGTGGTTTGTAAAAAATCCAGAATGGTTTCAGATTGTGGTAACACCTAATATGTTCGGCGATATCCTTACGGATCTGGGGGCTATGATTCAGGGAGGCCTTGGGTTGGCTCCGGGCGGAAACATCAACCCAGATGGGGTCAGCATGTTCGAGCCCATCCATGGATCGGCGCCGAGGCACGCGGGAAAAAACAGGACTAACCCCCTTGCCACGATCTTGGCTGGACAAATGATGCTGGAGACCTTAGGTGAACAAAAAGCCGCAGACTTGATAGAGCAAGCTGTAGTCGAAGTGCTTAGGGAAGGTAAAATTAGAACATATGATTTGGGTGGAAAATCAAGCACTTCCGAGGTAGGGGGAGCTGTTGCCTCTAAAATTTAATATTTAGGATGGTTGTCTGTTTAAAAAACTTAATTTTTTTATTTCTTTGAATTCACGCAAGAAATGTATCTATATTAGTTAGTGGATAAGGATATTGGTTGATTTCATGCGTTTAGTATTTGCCATAACCGGCTCCAGTGGCTCAATTTACGGCGTCAGATTCCTAGAGGTGTGCAAGAAACTTGGAATCGAAACAGAACTCGTCGTTTCCGAGGCCGCCGAAATAGTGATGGATTTAGAACTGGGAAAAAGTGTCAAGGACCTCCTGAAACTGGCCACGCGGATTTACCAGCCAGGCGATCTTACCGCACCTCCCTCCAGCGGATCCCATCTTGTGGATGGAATGGCAGTAGTGCCTTGCAGCATGAATACTCTTGCGGAAATAGCCAATGGAATATCTCATGACTTGATTACTCGGGCAGCAGACGTCACGCTTAAGCAAGGTCGAACCTTGGTACTGGTGCCTCGTGAAACTCCACTGAATCTTGTTCACCTAGAGAACATGGAAAAGCTCAAGCGGGCTGGGGCGGTCATACTTCCCGCGTCTCCGGCATTTTACATAAAGCCCAATAAAATATCAGATTTGGTCGATTTCATAGTGGGACGAGTTCTAGAGATGTTCGGTGTGAAACACAAGCTTTATCGCAATTGGGACGGTTCTAGCAGGTAATTGACTAATTCGGGGCGAGATTTTGGGTTCAAGACTGCCATCGATAAGAAAGTTTGGATGCCAGAGTTGTAAATACACAGACTACAGGACGTCAGTTAGATTTATCGGCGAGACAATGCCTGGCGAGTGTCAGAGGTGCGGCGGGAACTTGAAGGTGTCCGCCAAGGGAGCACCTGGATGGTTGGTAAAGCCTCTGGATCTCGTGACAGAAAATTTTGATATTTTGGATTTAGTGGCATCGGTTAACAGGGTCGAACTTGAAGTCTCTTCACCGGACCCTAAGTGTTCCTTCCGATCTTTGTTAAACAAGTTGAAGAAGGTAGGTTACTTGCCGGTAATGCGGGAGCGCAACGGAGAGCTGTGGCTGGCAGTTGTAAAATATCCTGAGGTTAAGACTAGTAACATATTAATAAATATCATTCTTTTGGCCCTGACTATTCTAACGACTTTTGTTGCTGGATATCTCCTCTTTGGCCAATCATTTATAAATGCGGGGCTTTTTTCAGGGTCTCTTATGTTAATGCTCGGCTCTCATGAGATCGGACATAAAATAGCTATGCGGAGAAATGGGGTTGCTTCGACTATGCCGTATTTCATCCCTTTTCTCAGCATATTGGGAACTCTCGGCGCAGTCATTAAAATCAAAAGTCCCATCCCCACTAAAGAAGCTTTAGTTGAAATGGGATCTTCAGGTCCACTCATCGGATTCGGAATGGCATTGGGTGTCACTTTTTTTGGACTATATTTTCAGGTTTCGGATCCTATGGTGTTATCGTGGCCGTTTGTACCCGGAATATTCGCATTATTGCAGTTGATTAACTTTGGTCAGCTGCCAAGCACCCTGGCCCTGAACCCCTTGTTATTCGCAGGATGGGTTGTAATGTTGTTGACAATGTTAAACCTTATTCCTGCTGGCCAGTTGGACGGTGGACATATAGCCCGTGGCCTATTGAGCCGTCGGAGCCATTATCTACTTACCCGAGCGTTGGGATTTTCGCTTTTATTCTTTGGTTTTTTGCTTCCGGAATACCCGTTTTGGATATGGGGTTTACTAATAATCATACTTTTCAGGGGTCATCACACAGGGGCGCTCGACGATGTTTCCGAACTCTCGTCGAACCACAAGGCGCTTGCCATCATGGCGCTGCTAGTTTTGTTCCTTTGTATACCATTGCCCTTGCTGTAATCGATAACTAAATAGGGGATTGGGGAAACTCAACATTTGGGAGTCGATGAGGGGAAAATTCATAAACATCGAGGGATTGGACGGTTGCGGAAAGAGCACCAATGTAAAGTTGCTCGCTAACTGGTTACTTTCGATCGGACGTAAAGTGATCATAACTAACGAGCCAACAGATGGCCCAATAGGTAAAGTCATAAAGAAGGTTTTAATGGGTAAGTTGAAAATTCCCGTGGAGGCTGAAGCATTGCTTTTTGCATCTGATAGATTGCATCACATTGTTGACGTAATAAACCCTGCTCTGCAGTCTGGAAAAATCGTGCTCAATGAGCGTTACACTCCTTCTTCGCTGGCTTATCAATCAGCTAGGGGGCTCTCGATAGGTTGGATAAAAATAATAAATAGACACGCTCTGAAGCCGAATTTAAATGTTCTGATAGATGTGCTACCGGGCATTTCTTTCGGTAGGATAAGCCGGTCACGTAAGCTTGACGAGTTCGAACGAGATTTTCAGCTCCAAAAAAAGGTTCGCCAAAATTATCTACAAATAGCTGAACAGACGAGGATGATGATAGTAAATGGTTCCCTTCCAATGGCCGAGGTCCAAGTGGAGATTAGGAATTTAGTAAAAGATTTGTTGTAGACATGGGAGCATAAATTTCGTTCACATGCTTATTTGCGCCGAGAACGGAAGTGTCTTAAAAACTTCCTTGGAAGCCCTTTCCACGTTTGCTCTTTTTTCTGGCAAGGTATAAACGCGGATTATATCCACATAACCCTTGAGAACGTTTATTAATCTGGAATACTGGGAAAGTTTCACCAACTCCTTTTGCCCATCGCTGTTCATCCTAAAAACTGGAACCTCCATTGGATCTATTTCTCGAGGATAGTATGGAATGGAATCAAGTGTGGGCACATCTACTACCACATCTTCATCGCCCACTTTCGCCAGCTCGGCGATCTCTCGCTCTTTATTATGTCGGACGGCTTTATCGCTGAGTAACTTGGCCACATAATGGTCTTTGATATGAACATCTCGCTGGTAAGCAACTTTAAGCAGCTTTCTTGAATCGAGCATTTTCATCAGAAGCTTTGCCTTTTCTACGCTCCTTTGTTTTAGTGGGTTAGTCATCCCTTTTGGGTTTAGATCGCGCAGCTGCGTAATAACATAAGCGTCATCAATTTTCAAAAATTCTTCGACGTTGTTGAACGAGGTCAACCCTATCATATCATGTACGTAGTCCATTGCCTTATTGAGCAGTATTTCCGCTGCACGGACGGCATGGTGGTAGTAAACAGCTAGGAACATTTCGTACCGAGCTATCATGAAAGCTTCGATGGCGTAGAGGGCTTTTAGGTCGATGGCTATGTTGCCTTGGTAAAGGTCCATGGCCTGTATTATCCTGTTGATATCTATTCGTCCGTATTCTACTCCAGTAAAGTAAGAGTCACGGACAAGATAATCCATCTTATCTGCATCCACCTGGCTGGCCGTGATCTGATGTAGATAACGATTTTCTTTGGCATTTTTTCCGAAGGCAAGATCTATGACTTCCTCAGGGCTAAATCCACAACTATTCAGATCATCGGCGAGCTCACTTTTTTTCATTATTTCCTCCCCCATCTTTTCGTGGTTCATTCCGCGGTGTTTCGTGAGTACCTCCTCAAAGGAGTGGGAGAACGCCCCATGACCAATATCATGAAGTAGAGCTGCTAGACGAACGAGCTGCCATTCCCGACTTGTAATATCAGTGGTTTTTTTCAGAGCTTCAGCAATCTGGCCTGCAACGTGCATGGCCCCCAAAACGTGAGAAAATCTGGTGTGTTCACCACCAGGATAAACAATTGATGCTATGGAGAGTTGTTTAATACCTCGCAGACGCTGAACGGGCCGAGAGTCGATTATTCGGCGTTCCACCTCAGTAATACCGACATAGCCGTGTATTGGGTCACGAATGTATTTTATGTACATATAACTTCTTCCTAAGTTCAAACATGCCTCTCACTCAAAATCATACCCGATCTCGTTAATCACTTTTTTCACACTTTTCAATAACAGAGACAAAAATGAGATCGCTTCTGGAAGTATTGCAAATCTCGTGGGACTGGTTCGGCATAATTGTGATCACGTCCTTCGCCCTCACATGCTGTCTTTTACCTCCAAGTTCTATTTCTCCCTCGCCTTCTACAAAGAAATCAACTTCTACTACGGGGTGAGAATGACTCGTAGCATGCTTTTCGGGATGGAGGAATGTAATCGATAGGGTTAAATTTTTACCCATCATCTTTTCGCACATCAGATAACGGTCGTCTGCCTTGATGATTTTTGAATCTCGGAATGCTTGAAGATAGCTTTTATGGGAAACGTCGTGCCATTTGCCTGTAAAAAGATATCCCCTTACTTTCTCACCTTTATTCATCAGGTACTGAATGAAAAATCCGGGGGCATCTTGCTTACTTTCTTTACAGAATTTTTCCAAGATGGGAAAAATGCGTTTTGGGAATAGATAAACTCCGGTGCTGACGTATTCGCTAAGGGGAGGATATATTTTCTCTTTGAAGTCATTGAACAAGAAATTATGCTTGTGTGGCGGGTATCGGTCGCTCCCCTCAAATTTCATAGTGGCCATCTCTTCAGGTTTCATGTCTGGGTTTCTTCCAGCATAGTACACGCCAACGATTGGCTCCCCAGTATATCCGGAGATGAAATCCTTGAAATCGGATGAAAAGTAATTGTCCGCGCAGATGACCATCAAATCTTCGTCAACGTTAAATTTTTTTATGGCGTTGCAGATCGCAGAGACAGCTCCTAGCTTTTCTTCTTCCGCGGCAGCTTCCTCTATTAAGACATTTTTATGACCAGCAAAAAATTTCGCGAATTTTTTGTTTGTCGATATTATGGGCTCGATATTTTCGGCTTGAATTTTTCTTAGCAGATGATTTAATATGGTATCTCCCTTCTCCACCAGCATCGCCTTGGGCATTACTTGTCCTATGGTGCCCAGCCTCTTGGCGAATCCACCTGCTAACAAAAGGGCTATCATTATATCAAAAGGTAATTTACTGACGCACGTATTTATGCTTCGCGGCAAAAATTGTGGAAGTGGTATCATGGTCTTGGAACAACTGGGAAGAGCTCTGCACGGCGCTCTCCAAAAGTTAACCCACACGGCTCAAGTTGACGAGCGAGCCATTAAGGATCTAGTGCGCGAAATCCAGCGGGCACTACTCCAAGCAGATGTGAACGTAGAGCTCGTGTTGACCCTTACGAAAAAAATCGAGAAGCGGGCGCTGGGAGAGAATGTGCCCATCGGCATTGGACGCAAGGAACATGCAGTCAAGATAGTTTATGAGGAGCTTTCCGCTTTCATGGGCAATCCTGTTCCGCTTAAGCTTGATCCGGGCCATTCCAAGATCTTGCTCTTGGTTGGACTTCAGGGCAGCGGTAAAACGACATCAGTTTCAAAATTGGCGGCACACTTCAAGAAGCGAGGTTACACGATTGGCATAGTCTGTACTGACACGTTCCGACCTGGTGCATATGAGCAACTCAGCCAGTTGGGACAACAGGTGGACGTTGAAGTTTTCGGCAATCCAAAATCTTCAGATCCGATTACGTTGGCCAAAGATGGCACGAAGCATTTTGAGAAGGAGCACTTCGAGCTGATAATAATTGATTCAGCCGGCAGGCACAGCAAGGAAGAGACGTTGATGAAAGAGATGCAAGAGATAGCCAAATCAGTTGAGCCGGACGAGATAATGCTTGTCATCGATGGCACCATTGGGCAACAGGCAAAGGAGCAGGCTATGGCGTTCAAGGAGGCAACATCTATAGGTTCTATTTTAGTTACAAAGCTGGATGGTACAGCCAAAGGAGGAGGTGCTCTTTCAGCAGTCGCAGCTACGGAAGCTCCGATCAAATTTATAGGCGTCGGTGAGCATACCGATGATCTTGAACCATTCGTTCCCGAGCGTTTTGTCGCCCGTTTGTTAGGAATGGGGGATATCGAGACGCTTCTACAGAAAATCAAGGAGGCTGGACTGGAAGAGCAGCTTAAACCAGCCGACATGAAGGCGATCATGGCTGGGAAGATGACTCTTCGTGACGTATATGATCAGCTTGAGGCGATGAGCAAGATGGGTCCACTAAAGAAAATCCTGCAGATGGTGCCAGGAATGGGAGTCTCCGTACCTGAGGAACAGATGCGCATTGGGGAGGAGAAGTTGAAACGGTTCAAATTCATTATGCAGTCCATGACTTCCGAAGAACTTGAGAACCCAAAGATATTAAACTCATCACGCATTAAGAGGATAGCCAAAGGATCCGGTAGTACCGAGGGCGAATTTCGAGAATTGCTGAAACAATACGAGACGATGAAGAAGTTCGTCAAAGCATTCTCGAAAGGAAGAGGTCCAAAGTTTGGCCAGTGGGGAAAGATGATGAAGTCGATGGCAGGGGATAAAGGGCACAAGTCCGGCTCGGGCGCGAAGAGTTCTGGAAAAGGCTCTTAAACGGGTAGGGATAATCAAAGTGAGATGAGTCTAAAGCTCATTAGTGGGTTATTTTGATGTCTGGACGGTCAAAGGGTATAAGATGTAGGAGTCGAAGCAAGCTAACCAAGCACGCTCGTAAACGTGGTTTAATGCCTATCAACAAGGCTATCCAAGAGCTGCCGCTGGGTAGTCGAGTTTCAGTAATTTTAGATCCCGGGGTAATAAAGGGTCAGCCACATCCGCGGTATCAAGGTAGAATTGGAGTGGTCGATGAGATACGGGGCAGAGCTTACGTTGTCAATATCCAGGATGGAGGGTCAACAAAAAGGATTATTTCCCGTCCTGACCATCTTAGGGTGGTGTCCGGATGATCGGTAAAAAACTAGTACACGAAAAACCAGTTCCGCTTTCAGAAGTGCTTGACATGCTAGAGGCGGCTAAGAAAGAAGGTGAACTCGAGTATTGGCAGAGGCTTACTTACGATTATGCCCAGAAATTTTCGGAGCTGCCCACTGCCAAGGCAAAGGAACTGATGGGAGAGTTAATGGAGCTGGAAAAAATTAGAGAACATCAGGCAGTTATAATTACAGATCTGATGCCAGAAACGGCTGACGATATCAATCTCATTTTTGCAAAGGAGAGGACCAAGCTTGAAGAGGACGATATAAAGAAAATTCTCGAGATTGTGAAAAAGTATCTTAAGTAATTGAGTCTTGGCTCGGAGGTATGTTTCACTTGGAGAAAAAATACGAGGATAGGGGAATAGTCTTGGATTTCCTACCACAGGGACATCCCAGTGACCCCCGGCCCGTTCACCTGAAGGAGCCTGTATCGCAAATACTTGGCGACACGTTCTTTACCTTGCTGGAGATAGTGCCTTTGAAAGATGTTAGTTTTTCGCCACACGAACGCGTTTTCATCGCTAAAGAGGGGAGAGAAAAAGTCGAAAGGATTAAGCGCCGCATAGGCTATGAGGATCTCACCGCCGCGGCGAAGGCGGAACTGCTTCCTGCACTGGAGAGTTTAGTGAATGAAACTCCAGAGAGGTTTATAGAGTTCTTTAACCGAGCATCCCCTCTAACAACCCGCTTCCATCAGCTGGAGCTAATTCCCGGGATAGGTAAGAAAATAATGTGGGCAATAATCGAAGAGCTCAAAAAGGGACGTTTTTCTGATTTTGATAACCTAGGAAATAGAGTTAAAGGGCTGGTAAATTCTAAGGTCTTGGTCGCCAAGCGGATAGCGTTGGAGCTAGAAGGTTTCGACAAGTACAGGATATTCGCACGTCCACCTTCCAGGAGGGCTTTAGGCGAGGACGAGTTGCTCGACTCTGGTGAGTAGAAATAATTTTCTTACTGGTTATTCATTCTTTTTGTCGACTAATTCTTGGAGAACATCTACCCACGCCTTACAAAAACCCAGTTCGTCCACTGGTCTTGATTCGTGCGCTAGTTTATCCCTCGTTCCTTGGATTAGGTCGACTATTTGCTCGTTTGAATATTTCTTATTGATTATTTTATTCAATGTGAATAGTTCACCACCAGATTCCCTAGCTGAGACCATTCCTTGTAGAGCTATGATATACCCTTTCCCGGACTCGACCTCCAGGTTGAAGTCTCCCTTGTTACTTTCTATCCATTCTCGTGCTCCTTTGGCCCCATTTTTTCTTAGGAGCTTCACTAAAGGTCTAATGTCTGGCATCATAGCCCCCACGCCAGCTATATAAAGCGCATGATCGATTGGAATTTCCGTGATTGGGTTTCACGGTTTTTCAACCCTACATCATCACTCGCGTATTGTTTCCAGTATGCTGATAGCGTTCCAGATCATCGTGCGAGTGTGTACTGGCATATTTGGATCGCTGCTTATCTCATCCAGGGTAGATATAGCAGAAGAAGCCTTTACCATGGCGTCGTCTTTTTTGCTCAAAAGGGCATTTTTTGCTTCTCCAGCAGCCCTACGAATGTTGCGCGGTACTGTGGTATCGTCCGCCATGCGTGCTAAAATTTCCGATACTTGTTTTAGTTTGACTTCTGACGACACATATACCACCCGTTTGCATAGCCTATCACCTAACTTTAAGTCGAAGCATCATAAATGGTTTTTGGGATAATGATGGGTGAGGAGAGCATACCCAAGATTGCTCAGATGCTGCTGGCGGGAGGCAAAATGCTGGGTATTCACTGCGGCACCTGCATGAGCCCTATGTTCTCATACAAAGGAAAAATTGTCTGTCCGGTTTGCGGTGAGCTGAAGAAACCAGTCGAGAAGGCTGATGTCGTACCAGATCCGCTGGGGAAGATAAAAGAGATACTCCGGGCAAAGATAAATTCCCTTGCCGATCGACTCGAAACGGAGTCCGATCACACCAAGACTCTGGAGCTTTTGGACAGGATCAAGTCAGCTCTTGAGGCGCTTGAAAAAGTTGAGGAGAGGTGATGAATTGAAAAGGGACGAAATATTAAAGGCTTTGAACGATGCTGGCACGCCGATTACTACTGAAGAGTTGTCTCAGATGACTGGTATAGACATCGTGCGGTTGCGAGTTGACCTGTACAAATTGACGCAGGAGGGTAAGGTCGAGAAGAGACCGCGTGGGAATGTGCCAGCTTGGACGATCAGGGTTAGTTCAACTCCACCGAAGCGGTAAGAGCGGCCGACTAAAAATATCTACAGCGGTTTATTGCATTTGCTTGACTTAGCAAAGATTCTTATCTCCGGGCTGGTTCTGGGGCTGCTAGTTGGCAAGCTCGTGTCGCGGAACCCGCATCACATCAAGAGGCTCCGGCTAAAATACTGGCGTCGCATCGTGAAGAAAATGAAGCGTAGACAATGGGTCAGGATATTTATGATAGCGCTATGGTGTGGGGCGGGGTCACTTGTAATATCAACCTTTGCGGGATAATTACTCGTACAAGCTGAGATACTGATAGTATCCCCTGAATAATATCCCCTCACCTCAATTGAGCGCGACTACCCATGACTGGTGCTTTTGGCGGTTAACGTGTTGCCAATCTTTGAAGAATAGGTTTTTAGGGGTGTATTAATGGACGAGATCATACGCTGGAAGGGCTCAAGATTATTAGCGGTGGTAGTTTCTACCATAATTTTTTCGCTATTCCACCTTTTTAATCCAGGTACTTATCCTGGCGTGGTACTTTCTTTGATACCTGTCAGTTTGCTTTTAGGTGCTTGCTATCTCTACGCGGGACTGGGCGGGTCGATTGTAGCTCACAACATCTACAACACATTTTTAGTTATAATCGGGGTTATGCTAAGATAGTTTACTTTCAAAATACCGTGCCCGACCAAATTTAAATTGTATTGTCTCTGATTAACGTTAGGCGAACCCTTGACGGTAAGAGTTGTAAAAGCTGATGGCAGGGTTGAGAAGTTTCTGCCGCAAAAGGTAAGGCGGACTCTGCGTAAGGCTGGTGTGAGCAGTAGGACGGCTATGAAAATAGTCGCTAAAATTCAGGAAACCATTTACGATGGGATTACCACTAAAGAAATCTTAAAACGCGTGAAATCCCTCATCCCTGAGGAAGAACCTAATGCAGGTCTGCGCTACGGGCTCAAGGGAGCGATAATGCGTTTGGGACCTACTGGCTTCCCGTTCGAAACCTTTGTATCCGAAGTATTCGAAAACTACGGGTATAGAACAAGGTTAAGATCTAAATTGAAGGGTAGGTGCGTACAACACGAGATAGATGTAATCGCTGAAAGAGAAGAGGGCAGGGTAGTAAGAAGCATGATGGAGTGCAAGTTCCATAACGTGTCAGGAGGTTCGATTGACCTCAAGGATGTTCTCTACACCTATGCACGCTTCTTAGATATGAATGATGGAAGTTACGCAGCTAAAGGGAATAAATTTGATAAGGTTTGGCTAGTATCTAACACCAAAGCCTCCCCGGACGCCACAAAATACGCGAATTGCAGGGGCATGAAGCTCTTGTGCTGGAGGTATCCAAAGGGCGCGGGGTTGGAAAAAATGATAGAGGACAAGAGACTTTATCCCGTGACGATATTGCCATCTGTGGATAGACAAACTTTGGACAAGCTTTTTTTAGCTAACTCGCTGCTGGTGAAAGACCTCCTTATAGACGATTTAAGTAACATCAACAAAACCGGGTTAAAGACAAAAAAACTGGAAAAACTGACTTCAGAGGCTAAGCAATTGATTCTACAATAACATTGCTCACTATATTCTTCGAGAGTAAATACCAATTAAAAAATGTCTCAGATTTTTAAACAAATAGCTTATTGTTTTCAGCGTCATGGAAAACAGAGATGGTTGGATACTTAGGCAATTCCGAATCGCTTGCACTGCTCGTCAACGATCCCCTGTATCTCTGAAATATCTTCCTCGGTGAGGTGTCTAAATCTCCCCTGCATCTTCAGGTAGTCGGCAACTGATCTTCTCTTCGTCGGTTTGAAGGTTACATTCATCTTGCTACCCTCGGCTTCGTATAAGAACCAAGAGCCGGTGAGCACAGCCAAGCGCGCGACTTCTATAGATTTGCTCTCCTTTATTCTCCAACCAGGGACACAAGGGGTATGAACGTGGACGTAGGTGGGTCCTTTAATCGAGGCGGCTTTTTTTATTTTTTTCGCGAGGTCAATGGGGTAGGCTACAGAAGCCGTTGCCACATAGGGAGAGCCATGTGCGATGATTATGGAAGGGATATCTTTTTTTGGGCGATCTTTACCTTGCTTTTCTTTCCCAACAGGAGTGGTTGTCGTCCAAGCTCTATATGGCGTCGCACCACTTCGCTGCATTCCCGTGTTCATATATGCTTCGTTGTCGTAGCAGATGTAGAGCATATCCTCGCCGCGTTCAACTGCTCCAGATAGTGCCTGTAGTCCTATGTCCGCGGTTCCCCCGTCTCCAGCTATAGCCACCGCCTTAGCGTCGTTTTTTCCAAGGACTTTCAGTGCCCTAGAAACTCCTGAGGCCACCGCGGCAGCATTTTCAAAGGCGACGTGGATCCAAGGTACTCTCCAGGCGGTTTCAGGATAGTGAGTTGAGATTACCTCCATGCAGCCGGTTGCTTGGCTGATGACTATATTTTTACCCAGTGCTTTAAGGACGTGTCTTAGCGCGAGCACGCAACTACATCCGGCACACGCGCGGTGTCCTGGTGCGATTAGTTCCAAGTTCGAAATCTCCTTCATTCATCACCCACCCCTATAATTTTCTCTGAGTCCGAGCCAGTTAACCGTCCGTTTGACTTCGCCGGATTCAGCAGCCTTAGCAGCCGCATGCACGGCCTGTCTTATCTGGAGCGATGAAACATCACGACCAGCTAGACCGCATATGAAGTTGAGCATCAAAGGTGTATGTTCAGAATTCACGAACGACGCTGCGGTATCTAGGAAGAGGCCTCCGGCGTATCCCAGCGAGATGTCCTTTTCCAGCACGGCCACGGCCATGGCATTTCTAAGTGCTCCCACGATTTCTTCATTTGGAAACGGCCTGTATGATTTAACCTTAACCAAGCCAACGCTTACACCGCGTTTTCTGTATGAGTCGACAACATCCTTGGCGCTGCTGCTCAACGAGCCCATGGTAAGTAGGACTACCTCGGCGTCATCGCTGTGATAGCGCTCGATTAGGCCATAGCTTCTCCCAAAACGATTCGCGAATTCTCCCTCCACCTCCACCAGTTTGTTCTTTGAGTTGCGCATGTCGTTTTGCAGCATATATCTGAACTCAGTGTAGTACTCTGGGACTCCCACAGGTCCGATTGTTACCGGTTTTTCGGGATCTAGCGGGTTGGGAAGTTTGTAAGGGGGTAGGAATTCATCGACCTCTTCCTGTCTAGGTATATCTACAGGCTCAACCGTGTGGGAGAGAATGTAACCGTCGTAACATACCATAACGGGCAGGAGGAGCTCTTCCGACGCCCGAAAAGCTTGGATTGTGGTGTCGAGGATTTCTTGGTTATTCTCACAGTATAGCTGTATCCATCCGGAGTCCCTGACTGCCACCGAGTCCTGTTGATCGCACCAAATGCTCAGGGGAGCGGAAAGGGATCGATTCGCGTTGGTCATCACGATTGGCAACCTGAGACCAGAGGTAGCGAAGAGTATTTCGCTCATTAACATAAGCCCTTGCGATGACGTGGCTGTAAAAGTTCTGACTCCCGTGGCCGCGGCTCCGACGCAGGCACTCAAAGCGCTGTGTTCTGATTCCACCTTGATGAATTCTGCGTCGATATCTCCGTTGGCTACATAATCAGCCAGTTTCTCCACCACAGTTGTCTGGGGTGTTATAGGGTAGGCGGATATGACCTTCACTCGGGCCAACTTTGCCGCAGCGGCCGCAGCTTCGTTACCATCAATGACTTTTTTCATTTTCTACCTTCCTCGACCATTATAATCGCTTTAACAGGGCACTCATTTGAGCATATGCCGCAGCCCTTACAGTATCTCAAGTCTATTTTTACCGGTTTGCCCTCGAATATCGCCGGTTCGGGACAGAATAGCCAGCAAAGTCCACAACCTGTACACTTTTCTGCAACCACGATTGGCTTGAAGGTTCGCCAGCTTCCAGTTTCGTATTTTTCCGAGCTGCCTGGCTCGGTTATTGTGGCGCCAGGTTTCAATTTCATAGAATCATCGTCGTTTCATACGCGCGCTTGGCTGCATTTATATTCCTTTCTGCTAATTTTCCAAACTTATTCTCTATAACATTGTTGATGGACTCCATAGAAACCACTTCGGTGGCTTTTGCCAGAGCTCCCAGCATGGTGGTATTAGTGATTGGGATACCCAAAGTTTCTATAGCTATTTTGGTCGCATCCACCATGGCGACTTTTGCCCCTTTGAAGTTCTCCGGGGCTTTTTTGCCGTTCAGAACTACAAAGCCCCCCGCTTTCAGGCCCGTAGCTATATTGACCGTTTCTGCAAGGGTCGAATCAAGCACTATCACATAGTTTGGCTCGTATATCTGGGTGTGCGTGCGAATGGGTTTTTTATCAATCCTAGTGAAGGCTACTACTGGGGCACCTCGTCGCTCTGCACCGAAAAAAGGAAATGCTTGGCAATAATTACTCTCAAGGAAGGCCGCCTCCGCAAGCAGCCGCGCAGCTGTAAGAGCTCCCTGACCGGCTCTACCGTGAAATATTATCTCTATCGTGTATATCATCCACAATTTTTTAACATGGTTCTATTCAATTCTACTTACCCTTATTAATCTCGATTGGTCTGTATCTTAAACATTTATCACTTTTTTTTAATCTATTGTCATTCTATTGGCTGAAGTAGAGATCCTAATGTTCTGCAGATTTTTTAGTTGTTTAGTCTATTATTGGCCTTCTTCCAGCTTCTCAAACATATCCTTGGGAGCCCCGCATACTGGACAGGTCCAGTCATCTGGTAAATCTTCGAATAACACTCCAGGCGGTATTCCTCCGACGGCGTCTCCTACCTCAATGTCGTAGATGTAGTTGCAAGAGGTGCATCTCAACTTGATTATATTACTCCCCTGAAAACTCTGATTTAGTCTTTTAATGTTTTTGGTGAGCCAGAGTTCAATATGGCATGGTCTGGCAAATGAATAATTGCCGGAAGTAAATAAAGTAAATTATCAACAAAATGGATAATTACGCATAAAAAAAATAATATAACTAATACCAAATTGGGAAAAAATTACTAAGAAAGAAGGCTTTGTGTAAAAAGTGCCCTCTGTTTAAAAAGTCAGGATGTTGTCAAAAAGGCTAGATCATAAGCCTTTGCTCGTGGTATAAAAATCGAATAGAGAAAGTCCAGTATATCCCTATTTTTTATTTTTATCGAAAAACGAGTTTGTTTATGGTGCTTATTATTTCTTCGACGAGTTCTCTGCATTCGTTATCTTTATTGAAACTTATATTAATGTTATGTTTTTCTTTGTAGTGAATTATTTTACCTCTTAAGTCCTCAAACGAACGTAAACGATTCTACAGTCTTCTCATTCTAAATCGGTTGATATCTAGTTTAGAGAAATGATGTACTATAAAACTAATTTTGTTTTTTACATCTCCATAATTTTACTGTGTTACCCCTCATTTTCGATGATTATTGCTCCTATCCTACGTATTTATAATCTTTAGCCAGTAAATTTCAAAGCCATTTTTAGGAGAAACCAACTTGAACTTTTTTGCAAGCCACTGAAAAAATAGTGAGATATATCGAAAGCTTTCGCTGACCAAAAGACGACAAGCATGTATGGCCTGTGTTAAATCATGGTTCGATTTTTATTGCTGACGTTGGGCAGTTGGTCTCACAAGCCATGCACTTTATGCATTCCGAATCTCGGGCAGGGTCAGACTTTTTCTCAGACGTCGGGTGGCCAGGAGAATCCACCATTTCGAAAACATTTACTGGGCATACATCAACGCAGATAGCATCTCCATCGCAAATGTCCCAATCTACCGCTACAATACTACCATGAATACCTAGCACTTTTGGGGGATTCACTGGGCCCCATACATCATGTCCGGAGTGGCTCCCAGATTTTTTCCTCGTATTTTTAAAGTCTTGATCTATTGGCATGGAATCAACTCCACCCCATATTTATTAAGTTTTTCGGACTAACTCCTGAAGTATTTTTTTCACTGATACCACTGGTTTTTCGTCAGCCAGTACCCTGTCACCTAATAATTTCTGTTCATAGGCTTCTTTATAGATACGGTAAAAAACTCATGTTGGTAGATGTAGCGTTTGGTTAGTTTTTTGGGTATCTAGGATACATTTTTACAACCGAATCACACAAGGTAAAGCGCCGGTGAGCTGGTGGGCGACCGTCGGGCGTAAGCCTGAGGAAATTCCGTCCATCTAGTAGGTCCGCGGCCCGCAAGGGTACGGTCGAGAGATCGGGAAGATGGAACAGAAACGATACCCCCCTACTTGCGCTAGGATGCGGAAACGCTGAGGTCGGGTTGACGGGGATGAAACGGCCATCACGCGGGATGCAAGGGCAAATTGCCGCCGATGAACTCCTGCTCGAGGCGGGTGGTAGCCCGCTTAGCTGAATGTCGCCTGAAAACAGAAGATGGATTATGGCCGGCACGCCGGCAAAAAATAATAGGATTTGAGATAATGGAGATGGACTTAACCAACAAACATTGTGTCCTATGTAGGAGTGACATACCTCAAATGTCCGAGGGGGAAGAAGATAAGTATTTAACGAAAGTCTCTTATTGGACTTTTGTTTGGGATAAAATACTCCAGACCGAGAAATCTTTTAAATTAACTTATTTTAGAGAAACTATGAAATTTGTGGAAAGTAGCTGATCTCGCAGAGGAAGAAAGGCACCATCACAATATCCTTATCCCGTATAACAAGGTTCCATTCGAGCTCTATACTCACGCCATCAAATGTCTTTTTTAAAACAATTTTGTAGTGGCGTCCAAGCTTGATGGTATAAAAATTTATAACTTGAGATGTGTCCTCATCGGCACGTCATTACGACTTTATTATTCACTCACGTTAATTATATTCTTTGGATAAACTAGGTTCATAAGTGTAGAATCCATGTCACGCGAAAAAATGATTAAAAGTCCAGACACCGAGCGAGAAAACAGAATCCCACTAGGACAAAAGATTACCGACGTTTGGCCGGTTCTGCATTATGGGCAGGTACCAAAGATTGATATTTCAAAGTGGACGTTCACGATTTCTGGGTTGGTAGAAAAGGAGCGAAAGCTGAGCTATAAAGAATTCATGGGGCTGCCTCGGGTAAAAATATTTTCTGATATTCATTGTGTCACAACATGGTCGAAGCTCAACAACATCTGGGAAGGGGTGAGCACAAGCACGGTGAAGGAACTCGTAAAAATACGATCTAATGCCAAATTTGCGATAATCCATTCGGCCATGGGTTTCACGACTAATCTTTCCCTGGATGATTTCTTGGCGTCTGATGTATTGTTTGCAGTTGAGCATGATGGCAATTCCCTAACGCCGGAGCACGGTTCTCCAGTGAGATTAGTAGTGCCGAGGCTTTATTTTTGGAAAAGCGCCAAATGGGTATTAGGGGTTAAGTTCACAGCTGAAGATAGGCCAGGATTTTGGGAGACTCGCGGTTATCATAATCGAGGTGACCCCTGGAAAGAAGAGAGATATACCAACTCTTTCTAGGGAAATTTTAAATCTAAAGCAGAAAACAAGTTTAATACCTAAGTATAAATTTGTAAAGAAAGGTTGAGTGGGCATATGAAAGGAGACGAGGAACTAATACTGGCTAAAGTTTTGGAGGCTGATGAGCTATTAAATTATCAAGCTGGGGTCATTATGAACAGGGAGCTAATAAGTAAAAAAACAGGGACGGTGACGCTATTCGCTTTTGCTAAGGTCAAGGACTGAGTGAACACACCGCCCCCTTCGATGCAATAGTCCAAGTTGTAGATAGGGAAGCTGAGATAACTATCTCCGGCAAAAGGCATCTATTGAGCCGTAGCGAGATGATCATTATACCCGCTAATGAGCCCCATGCGTTGAAAGCAGTGGAAAAATTCAAGATGATTTTGACGATGATTAGAACTTATTGAAAACGTCAAGATTATAGAAAACAGAATATCTAGGAAAAAAGTGCACTAATAATTCAAGAGATTTGTTGCCTATCTGCATATGTATTATAACTGAGTAAGTGTAGATCCCAGAGTTCTGGGCTTGTAAAGATTAAATCTTTTCCCCAACGATTTTACCAGACTTTATTCTATCCCATTGCTGCTTGGTCATCACTTGCAATTGAGTGCCAAAGTGACTTTTCTGTTCTGGGAATGGTTGAGGTGAAAACCCATATGCTGCGAAGAGCTTCCGGCCCCCTATCACACTCTCAGCGCTCGCCTCGAGCCTTTCAATCCCAAGCACATCGAAGTAGTGTTCGAGCTTGCACGGCCATAGATAAGCCCCGATTTGGAGTCCGCGTTTCAGGGTGGTCGTGTGCAAACTGCATCCGGTTCTTGGTTCTCTGAGTACACCGTTAGTTACTCCGACTATTTCTTCGTTAATTCTGCCTAAGAGGTTGAAGTGGCTCTCTGGAGGTAGTCCCCACATAGGTCTATTTTCTCGCAGCAGGTAGAACTCTGTGATTAGTTCAGAGGTAATTAGATCAAATAGATCCTTGTGGTAGGTTAAATTATTAACGAGTGCATCAGCTACTTTCTCGATCTCGCTCTTCTTCATCTCAGTCACTATCATCTCTTCGCCGTTCGGGAGGGTTATTTTCCTGCCAGGATACGGTTTCATGACTTTTATCCAATCAATTTCCATTTTTCACCCTCATCTTTTTTAGTAATTTATCCTCTAATAATCATTCGATCGGTTCGAATTTAAAGCCGAATATTTCTTTGCCTTTCACCTTGCGCAGCATGCCCCAGACTGGTTTGAGCTTCATGCCCACTTTCGGGTCATCAACGGTCAGCTGTCCAAGGGCCCGGACACCTTCAGAGAACTCGGCGATACCTAATATCAACGGAGGCATTTCGATTCCTTCTGGGACACTATAGAGCTTGGTGTAAGTAAGCAGTGTGGCAACTTTCCCTAGTTCTACATCCTCGAAATCCCCCCCCTTGCATTTAAGACAGCGATCGTGTCGTGGGTACATCACTTTTCCACAAGACTTACACTTAAATCCTGTAAATTTTTCTTTCGTCTTACCACGCTCGCTCTAGGATATGAACCACGGTGTTGTTTCCAAAACCACCAAAGTTACAAGCAAACGCCCGTTTTGGATCATTGACTTGGCGTTCTCCTGCCTCGCCGCGTAGCTGCCAAACAAGTTCCGCTATTTGAGCCACGCCCGTTGCTCCTACGGGGTGCCCTTTGGCCTTCAATCCACCGGATGGATTTATGGGCAATTCCCCATCCACAGCCGTAACTCCTTTTTCTACCGCTAGATGCGCTTTGCCTTTTTCAAAGAATCCTGTGTCTTCACTCTCAGCTATCTCCAGTATCTCGAACGCGTCGTGTAGTTCTACAACATCGATGTCTTTTGGTTGAAGTTTTGCCATCTTGAACGCATGTTGCGAGGCAATCTGGACCGATTTGAGAACAGTGGGTTCTTCTCGCTCCTGTAATGTCATGGTGTCTGTCGCCTGACCCCAGCCTGCAATTTTAATTGGATTATCCGTGAATTTCTTTGCCTTTTCCATCGAACAGAGGACTACTGAGGCGGCTCCATCGCTTATGGGGCAGACGTAGTATAAGCGCAGCGGGTCAGAAATCATCACGGAACTCATGGCTCCCTCCAGCGTGCAGGCCCTCTGAATGTGAGCGTAAGGATTTTTCAGCGCATTGGCATGGTTTTTGCAAGCGACCATCGCCAGATGTCTTTCCGTAAGATCGTACTGCTGCATGTAGAGTCGGGTCAGCAACGCTCCCATCGCGGGTAAGGTCACACCGTGAACGTATTCTGCGGTAGGGTGTGTCATCGTGGAAACTAAGTCTGTCAAAATATCTCCATCTGCTGTCGTCATCTTTTCACCGCCCGCAACTAATACTAGGTCGTTCGCCCCCAAGGCTACGGAGAAATATGCGTTCTTTACCGCCGACCCTCCTGAGGCAGGCCCGTTTTCTACCCTTTCTGCCGCGGCTGGAATGATGCCGATTCTATCTACCAAGGCGCTAGCGACCGCCGTCTGGTGAACTAGCTCTCCTGCCATCATGTTACCGACGTAAGCCGAATCGAAGTTTTCGTTTTCAACTCCAGCATGTTCGATGGCGCGCAAAGAGGCCGTGGCTAATAAATCCATCAAGTTCTCAGGGCTACGTCCAAACTTCGTCATTCCCGCACCGATGATCGCGACATCTCTTATGATCTAACACCTCTTTTTTATTTCCGTTGATTTTATAAATCATTTTTCTAATTTTGTGGTTTAAGACTCTCATTTATTTTATTAAGCAAATCATTGTTACGGAGCTCACCAAACCCAAATAGTTATACCCTTTGTTTTCTAATAATCTTCCAAGGTCGGTAGAATGGGTAAAAAATGGGGTCGTTTTAAGCCCGGAGGGCGGAGTCAACCAGTCTCATGTACTTACTGCGGGCGCATGACGCCGCGTATCAAGGCCGTGCCAGTAAGAAAGAAATATGGCATAGGTGACCTTCGGAACATCCCAGGACTGGACCGCAGACGTGTATTCTTGCCACACCAAAAGGGCTACGCCTGCATTTCATGCGCTAAGCACCGTAAGATGCTTTAAACCTCTTCATATGCTTCTAAGCTGAAGATAATTTTATACTTGAACGGATATCGCAGACGACAAAGATTTTAAGGATTTATTAATCTTCGCTTCTTACTTAATTGCCTTGACTATCTCACCTATAGTTTTGCTTCGGTTTTCTGATTTTTCGACAATCGTTCCAGTCACTATGATTTCGGCACCTGCTTTAACTAGCTCGGCGGCGGCTTCTGGTGTCCTTATCCCTCCCCCAACGATCAAAGTAGTTTCTGTGGTTCCTCTTACGGTTTTTAATATTTCAACTGGAACTGACGTTTCGGCTCCAGAACCGGCTTCCAGATAGACGAATCGCATGCCCATATACTGGGCAGTCAGGGCGTAGTCGGCAGCGAGCTCTGGCTGGTCCCTCGGTATCAGTTTTGCCTTGCCCACCCTGCCAGCTGCCACTCCAGGCTCGACCAATAGGTATGCCATTGGCAAGGTTTCTAGCCTGAACTTTTTGATGAGGGGTGCACCCAATTTCTGTGCTCCAGTTATAAAGTATGGGTCGCGCGAATTGAGCATGCTCATGAAGAATATGGCGTCGGCATACTTGCTGATCCCAGACTCATTGGCGGGGAAGAGGATAACAGGGAGTTCCGTCGACTTCTTTATCGCAAGAACGGTTTTGTCGAGAATTTCACCGCCGGCGCGAGTGGAACCTCCAACCATTATGCCATCGGTACTAGCTGCATCAGCGTCGGTGGCGATCTCTCCAGCTAGTTTAGGGTTTTGTTTTTCTGGATCGATGAGGGTGAGATGTGCTGCTCCTTCTCGGGCTATCACACTTCTTAAGTTTCCCTCTACTCTCATCCTCTGGGCTCCTTCTTCTTCACCCTTAACCCTGAATATCCACATTTTCGGCACTTGGTTGCTTTTAGAGCGTTATGGGCGTTGCAGCGCATACATATTTTAATGTTGAATAGACGTTTTTCCGCAACTTCGAATCTTGCCATGATTTCACCCCTTCCTTCTTACTTCCATGAATACTTCAGGTAATTTATTGATTACGTCTGAGGCCAGAAACTCGTAGCCTTTTTCTCGCAGGCATAGGTCTCCAGCACGTCCGCAGATCCAGGCTCCAGTCACTGCGGCCTCGAATGGCTTGGCTCCTTGAGCTAGGAATGTTCCTACAGTCCCTGATAGGACATCGCCAGTTCCCCCTACGGTCATACCGGGGTTGCCTGTGTGATTCAGTTTGATATCTCCAGTTGCCGAAGCGATGATATCCACCTGCCCCTTGAGCAGAACTACGCACCCGTTTTTCTTTGCTGCCACTTTCACTTGTTCGGCTCTTTCTCGTAAATCGGTGTGAAGTTCAGTACCAGTGAGAATTTTGAATTCTCCGGCGTGCGGAGTTATCACCCAAGGCATACCGTGAATCAAACTCCTCTCGGAAGCCAGAGCCTTGATAGCATCCGCGTCGAACAAGGCAGGATGTTTTTGATATCTTTTCCTCAGGGCTCTTGCAAGCTCTATAATTGTATCACGAGTTTTTGGGGACAATCCCAGTCCCGGTCCCACAACCACTGCGTTCGAGCGCTCTAATATCTCCAAGATATCTGGGACGACAGAAGGCTCAAGGTCTTTGCAGGTAAGCTTGATGGTTATCAGGTCGGGTGAGAGGGAGTTTACATTCCAGGCTGTCTTCTCCGGGGCAGCAATAATAGATAGGTCGACACCAGAGCGCAGCGCCGCTAAGCCAACCAGCACGGGTGCACCGACAAAGCTGGAACCACCACCAATTGTGAGAAGTCTGCCGAAGTCGCCCTTGTGGGACTCAGCCTCACGAATTGGGATAACGGACTTTGCGTCTGATATGCTGGTTCGGTTTGGCGTTGACATAATCATCTTCATTAAAAAAACTAAGGCTAAAAGTTAAATAGCCTTCTAAAAGGAGCACCAATTATTTTTATCATTCACTTTCGCTGGATTCACTATTTTTCTAAATAGTGTTGTTCAACCTTGGCCGGCTGAGCTATGGGGCATGAAAAAATAGGTCATTAGTTTTGTTTCAAAAAAAGGTGCCGGGGCGGGGAGTTGAACCCCGACCTCAGGATATCTCACATCATTTCGTGAATCAGCACTCATAACCGCTGATTTGGTTATGAGTCCCGCGCTCAGACCACCTGAGCTACCCCGGCCAATAAGTCATCAATTGTTCAAATCCTTAAGCTTTATCTGTTTTTCTAGTTAATGTTCCCTAGTTTTGCTATTTCGTGAATCATAAAAATTTCGTGCAGCTGATTTTTGATCTCAAGGTTTTACACCCGCCTTCATATCCGACCAACAAAACATCCGCGACGTCAGCGAATATACCATTATCGATTACTCCAGGCAAACTGTTTATTTTTTGCTCCAACTTTGTAGCGTCGGAGATTGTTTCAAATTTTACATCTACGAGATAGTTGCCATTGTCCGTCACGAAGGGCGTACCACTTGCCCCCATCCTGATTGTAGGGTTTCCTCCTAGTTCCCATATCTTGGCCACTGTGTATTTGGGGGCAAAGGGCAGCACCTCTACCGGAACGGGGGCGTGCTCGCCTAGATTTTTAACTAGCTTTGTCTTATCGATTACTATCAACACTTGCTTTGCTGCACCTGAGACGATCTTTTCCCGGGTGTGGGCTCCACCGCGCCCCTTGATCATGTCGAAGTTTGGGTCTACCTCGTCTGCCCCGTCGATCATAATGTCCAGCGTTTGGTGGGTTTCGAGCGAGCTCAGGTTTAGCCCAAGGTCGTGCGCTAGCCTTTGAGATTCTGAAGAGCTTGTGACGAAGATGGCCTTTGACTCGAGATCCGCTATTGCCCTGATTATCTTGGCCACGGTGGTTCCCGAGCCTAATCCTACAATCGTCTTATCTCTCACGAATTTTGCAGCTTTCTTCGCTGCCGAGTTCTTCCAAGATTCGATATCCAATCAGAGGCCCAAATTAAGCTATCACCCTCACCTTAAAACGTTTAAAGGGAAATATCGATATTCAATCAGTGAACTGATGAAGCGAGTTGTTCCAGTCAGAGATGCGATGACCACAAAAGTTTTGACCACTAATAAGAATTACAAAGTTTCAAACACGGCGAAATTGATGGCGCAAAATGGTGTTGGGAGCATAATAATTGTAGAGGATAAAATACCGGTAGGTATTTTGACCGAACGGGATCTTTTGATGAAAGTGGTCAGCGAGGACTTGAAACCAAGCCAAGTCCGCATTGCAAAGGTCATGTCCGAGCCCGTGATCACAATAGGTCCAGATATGGACTTAGTGAGTGCTGCCAAGATCATGGCTAACAACAAGATTCGTCGACTCCCGGTTGTGGAGAAAAACGCCTTAATAGGGTTAGTGACCTCTGATGATATTATCGCGATCTCACCGGCACTTACCGAATTAGTGTCCAATCCATTACAACCCACTGAGGATCGTATTGATAGAAGCGTGTGCGAATCTTGTGGTGATGACACTCCAGATTTGTATGAAGCTAACGGAATGTGGGTTTGCGAACATTGTCGCGAGCAGATGAGATTATAACTAATACTGATATCATCAGATGGGTTAGCAGGGGGGGTGTCTAGTTGCGAGTCAGCGAGATAATGAGTTCACCGGTTATCACTTTGGGCACGGACAGGAACTTGGCCAACGCCATAGATCTGATGCAGCGGCAGGAGATTTCAAGATTGGTGTCCACGAAAAACGGTCGCGTGGTAGGAGTTCTAACAGAAAAAGACATCGCGCGGGTATTGGGTTCAGTACATGCGTATAGGCTACCACTAAGGAGATTACATGTTCCCAGCGTCATGTCTGTCGACCCGATCAGTGTTGCTCCAGATGTCGTAGCCAGAAGGGCTGTCGAGCTCATGCTCGACCACAATGTCAGCGGGTTACCCGTTCTGGAGGAAGATAGATTAGTTGGCATCTTGACGAAAATGGATTTCGCAAAAATTTGTGTTAAATACGACGATGTGTACGTGGGGCAAGTGATGCAGGCTAGCCCCACGACAGTGTCACCTGCGGACAGAGTGATCCACGCGATGAAGTTGCTCCTAGAAGGTGATTTGCTTGCTCTCCCAGTGATAGAAAGAGGATCACTGGTGGGAATCGTCACGATTAGAGATGTTGCTATGAATCTGGCTGCTTTTCAAGAGGTGGTTCCAGATAGATACAAAAGTGAACGCGTCCGGAACTTGCTGGTGAGTGATATAATGTCCCAACCACCAATGACAACTCACACAAATACGATGCTGTCCCAGACTGCAAAGCTGATGCTCGGCAAGAGATTTTCAAGCCTTCCCGTTGAAAACTTGGATGGAGAGCTAGTGGGGTTGATTACCAAAACTGAACTCACCGGGGTAGCGAGGGAGAGGCTTTAGCGTTCTAGTCTTTGGTGGGATAAGAAAATATAGAAATACCTTTACAAAAACCTTCTATTGTGCGGCCGTGGTCCAGCTTGGCTAGGACTCAGGCTTCCCAAGCCTGCTGCGCGGGTTCGAATCCCGCCGGCCGCACCACATTTTTTCTCGCGGTGAAGTGCGGTCTTTATCAGAGGCGCCCTCCCTGTCTTTCTTGCTCCTCTTACAACGGATAGTGGGTTCTTCTGAACTGGTGCTCTAATTAGGCAATACTTATTTTTCCCTATCACAGTGATAAAATGTGAGTAGAATGGTTCCCCGCACAAGTATGGTTGGCCTAGTGTTAAGTTTGGTTGGAGCTTTTCTAGACTTTTTATCTGGGCCCCTCCTGTTTCATGTTTCCTACGTGCCCACCATGGGGGTGAGTTCCACAGGCTCGTATGCACTGGTATGGGCTCTCATGCTCTTCGGTCTCGGGACATTGCTCACAGTCACCGGTGTTCTAGGGGTTACCAAGGTGATTATAGGTAGAATGCAAATCTTTGGTGTAATGATGACAGTTTATGGGACCGCCATGCTGATAATTGGGGCGTTGATGATTGTTGGGATGGCACCGCAAATGCAAGCAGCAGTCTATTTAGGAATAGGGATGCTTATCGTTGGCATCGGCATGACAGTTAACGGGATAATGATGTCGGCTAACCGACGGGCGATTAAATTAAAGATGTAAAATCGCTGATAGAAACTTCACTATTGCGTCTGGCGAGATATACTAAATTTAAATTAGTTAATGGAATTTTACTTTTCAAAAATTTTAAGAAAAATGCATAAATACCGGTCAGTATGCCTCTCCAGCCAATTTCTTAAAATTTTCTATTTGCGCAGCAGCTCCTATCGCTATGAGGGTGTCTCCTGACCTTAACTTTTCTTTGGGTTCAGGGTTGGTGATTATCTTCTTGCTGCGTTTCATGGCTATGATTAGAAGGCCTAGGCTTTCCTTTATTGCCGAATCCTTTATTTTGACACCGTCTATTCTCGAACCTTTGTGGACGTGAACAGCTGCGGTTGTTGCGCTTCCCTTCCAGAGGTAATCTAGGAGAGTTAGTTCTGGATGGACAAATGACCTTGACATTCTCAATCCTCCCTCTGTTTCGGGTAGCACCACGGATTCGGCCCCGGCCTTCCTTAAGTGTTTAATCCCCTCATTATCCTTGGCTCTGGAAACAACTCTGATTTTGGGGTTGAGGTCTTTGGCGCTAAGCGTGACCACGATGTTATCGGAATCGTTGGGTAGGGTTACGAACAATCCCTTCGCTCTCCTCACGCCCGCCTTCTCGAGAACTTCCTCATTTGTTGCCTCCCCCACGATGTAGGGCAGGCTTGATGCTTCTTTTCTCAGGACGTCTTCGTTATTATCCACGATGACCGCCTTTTCTTTGGCTCGGAGCAAGTCTCCAGCTATCGTTTGACCTATCTCTCCATAACCGCAGATTATCACGTGGTTCTCCATCTTCTTCACGTCCTTCTCTTTTTCGGCTCCTCTAAGCATTTTCCACACCCCGCCTTCAACCATACTTTTACCAATTGATGTTAGCGTATAAAATATCGTCCCTATGCCTACCACCATGAGCACGGTGGCAAAGGACCTCCCCATTACAGTTTTGGGCACTATGTCTCCATAGCCTACAGTGGTGACTGTGGAAATGGTCCAATAGAAAGAGGTGAATAAATCAACGTCTTCCAAGAGATGGAAGCCGAATCCCCCCATAACTAATATCGATCCCAGCACGGTTATGGGTAGTATTAAGTTCTTCAACCCCATTTGATGTCCCGATAATTATTAATGATATAACGTTTTTAATTTAATTGATAATGGTGTAACCATGGGAAATACTAATGAAAATTTGGCTGCAGCCTTTGCGGGCGAGTCTCAGGCTAACAGGAGATATCTGGCGTTCGCAAAAAAGGCCGACGAGGAAGGACATGAACAAGTTGCCAAGCTCTTCAGAGCTGTGGCGGCTGCGGAGACCGTTCACGCCCACGCCCATTTAAGGGTAATGGGTGGAATAAAATCGAGTAAAGAAAATTTAGGAGTGGCTATTGAAGGCGAGGCATTTGAGTACACTAAAATGTATCCAGAGTATATAGGGCGGGCAAAACAGGAGAACAACACAGATGCGGTTATCAGCTTCAGTCGTGCGAAACAGGTGGAAGAAATACATCACAATTTATACACTCAAGCGGTTCAGGATCTCGAGTCCGGGAGAAAACGCGACGTGAAGGCTTACTATGTTTGCCAAGTTTGCGGCAACACGGTTGAGAATGAGGCCTCGGATAAATGTCTGATATGTGGGGCTCCAAAGGAAAAATTCCTGAATGTGGATTAGGACCTAAAATAGCTATTTCTTGAACCTTCTGTGGTAGATTCGCGCAGCTATGCCCAGCACGGACACGGCTATAGCTGCGTAGAATGGTGTAGTCAGGGAGAGTTGAATCGGTGCGGTTATGGTCGCGATTCCCCCTACATCAATCGTCGTCGTTGAGCGCCCGATGATATACGGTACCTGGAATTCCATCGTCACGCCACTTACTTCGACGAAGTTTGAAATTACATGATGGAGGACGTTGTTTATCAAGATGGCGCTTATCACTAAAAGTACTATGAGACCCACCACGGCCCAGAATGGCTTCATAACCCCTAACCTGACTAAGTGCTTAGACCACCAGCTGCGGGAGGATAATGAACCTATGATTAATAAGACGCCGGTTACTATCATGGCTATTTTTGTAGCAAGTAGACCTAGGTCTACCAAATCCGATTGGATCGGTTGGCCCAATAACGTGATAGAGATATCAAATGGCGACAGAGCTATCTCCATCGCCCCTTCTCCAACCCTAGCTATCCACCACGGGCCTAGAAAGGGCAACATGATCATGAGCATACCAGCGACTATACCTAGGAAGTTAATCGACAGCCTGGTCGTTTCCTGCGAGACGATTACAGGGGATTGGTCTTTCATTCTATCCCACCTAGCAAACCGCTAAGCTGTAACTTGGCGGTTAATCCATACACCTCAATGGTGACATTCATGTCAGTAAGCTGTGGGTCTGTAGGTCTACCTCCAGAGTAGGAACCAAACAAGATAAAGTTCACCGTCCCATTTGCCTCTACGTCGATCTCTTCCTCCTCCATGAGCAATTGACCGACCCGTACTCCGTGGTCCAATATTCTCACGGAGAAATCATTGATTTTAATGGGGACATTAAGTGGAGATGTTAACTCTATGGAAAGCTCCATTGTGCTATCGCCGGACATAATGTGACTCTTTTTAAAGTTGTTTTGTGATATCCCTCCCCCTAGTAAGTTGGACACCGATTCTCTCAATTCGTCCATTTCAGCCTCGTCGGGAAGCACGGCCTCCATTATGTTCCAGTCATGCATCCCAAAAGCAACGATGAATGGTGCAATGACGAGTGCAATCCCCAGTAACTTCAGGGACAATTTCAGAGCTCTTTCTCCCATTCAATCCTTGAAATGATAATTTAACTGGTTTAAAAACCTATTTGACCCGCTTGAACTCCACTATCAGCTTCAGTTTTTCCCGGCGTTTCAGGGACTTCACCTTGCGTTCGCGCTTCATGGCTTCTCTGCGGCTCTGTAGTGTCTCCCAGTAGATCAGGCTAAATGGTCGCCTGGCTTTGGTGGAGCGTACCTCTCCTCGGTTATGTCTAGCTAGTCTACTCTTTAGGTTTGCTGTGTGTCCCGTGTAGAACCTGCCGTCCTTCAAGCTTTGTAGGATGTAAACATAGTAGGTGTCAGACATCTCCTCACTTCTAACCAAAAATTTGCTTGCCTATAAATAACTTCATTCAAAATCTTCGATGAGTGATACACGTGTGTCATGTGCAATAGTTTTATCTCCTTATAATTGACCATCATCCAAAGCTTTCGAGGAAAAGGTGAATCGAAAAGGACAGTTGATGGGTGTCCCTATAAAACTGGTGATGGCCCGGGTGATCGGACCATGACCATAGGGGTCCTGATGTAATTTGTGGATACGGCGGAGCGGAACATCATGCGAGATCTGGACGTACGATTTTCGACCTCCAAAGGGCGCCTGGCTGTGAAAATGAACGATGTAGCCAACGACGACGACCGTGTCTCCGCCAAGATCGTGGCGAAATACCACGGTTCTAGATCAAGTTTTTGATACGTACTTGAAAAGAATTGGTGTAAAGATCGTTGTTGCTAGGGTGATTATAACCATGGTAGCAAAGAGTTCTGAGGTGAAACCATATGCTCCTAGACTGATGAATCCAAAATGCAACATTGATAATTCGAGTGAACCTCGTGCTGACATCGCCGTCCCCACTGTTATACTGTCGCGGTAGTTCAACCCCATG
>CAYFIY010000007.1:0-47797 GCA_964343275.1 Hadarchaeota archaeon (SeqCode) | reverse complement strand
GATCCGGTTTCGATAGGTTTGTGATGAGGAAGAGGGATGTCGAGGACGATGCTCCCCTAATCACAAATTTAGGGCCTCTCGGAACGGAAGTCAGTCCAGAATATGGCGCGAAAATTTACGCAAGCATTGCTCGGCACAGGGTAGTTGATTGGGTACAAACTGGTACTCAGACGAAAGTTAAAGGAGTGGAAATACGCACCCGTTATCCTATAGAAATGTCAGCAGGCGCTTTCGCGGGAGAAATAGTTGATTTGTCTCTCAGGATGGCTCATAGACCTGGAATGCCTAGACACTCTTCATACATCTCGGATGTCTCGGGATATGGTTACCTTGCCGGATTGCTTTCTAGGGGTTCCCCCGTGCTGGCGGAACCTAATTATTACTATAGTTTGGCCGGTTCTGCTGAATTGAGGGTAGGTCATGATATTCTCAGAACCGCTGCATTCATTCACTCCCTCGGTATAATATCTCATTCCTACATTCATTCTATGATCGGTGCTTATGCGGGTGGGCCAGAGGGTTGCGTAGTAACCCGCATAGCATCAACTATTTTGCTCCCTTCAATTTACAAGTCAATATTAGATGTAAGTCAGGTTTATGATATTCGTTATTTGGGAAATAGCGGGCGGAAAGCCTTATGGGCCAACAGCATCTCTGCCCAAGCCATAAGTCTCAACTGCAGGCTAATGACTTTTGATTTGAATAATCCGGTAGCTGGGCCTAATACAAAAATGAATCTCAGGGAAGTAGGTGTTAGTGCAGTCAATAATCTTGTAGATGGCGCTTCAGCCATGATGGGTGTTCGATCGGGAGGCGGTAAATACGTTGATTACATAACGGGACTCGAGAACAAGTTTGCCGGTGAGATTGCCAAGTCCAATCCGGGATTAAAGCGTAAGGATGCCAATGATATAGTGAATAAGATTATCCCGAAGTATGAGGGCAAGCTCAGGGAACCACTCAAGGGAAGTAGTTTTGCTGAGTGTTATAATGTGGAAACCATCGAACCCATAGATGCGTGGAAAGAGAAATATCAGATGGTTAGGAAAGAGTTCGAGGATCTAGGTATAGAATTTTTTCGGATAAAATAAATTGTAAGTCTTTAAAAGCATCGTGAAAATATATATGCACCGTAGCGGAGTACCTTCCGAGCACTCTCGTTTAAATTAGTACATGCGTAATTTCCTTTCTCTTTATTATCGATCGCTAGTACTGGCATCAACAGCGAGATTATTCAGCAGACATTGTCCTTGGTCTTTGTTTCAAGACTTCGAGTTCTGACTTTTCCATGACGATGGGCTTGTAGAGTTCCGGTTTCCTTGAAATCTGTACGTTTTTATAGCTATAGAAGCCCAGTCCAGATGATAAAGCAGGTTGGGTTCGCCTATAGGGTGGTTTCACATCTTCGATCATGCCTCTGAGAAGCTTAAGACGATCCATATCTAATGTTGCAGTTATGAAGCCTTCAAATGGCGACTGTGTAAGTACGGATTCTGGGCTTAGAATTCTCGTCCCACCGCCAGTTCCTCCAAATCCGCCTGGTTCGGGCATATGTTGACAGTACGCAATGTAAACGAGGTTTTCTATCGCTCTCGCCCATAGTAAGGTCGTCCAAGTTTCAAACGCATGAGGGAGAATACCACCCGAGGGGGTGAAAATAATATCTGCACCTTTTAATGCTAGTACCCTAGAAAGTTCGGGTGTGTAAACCTCGGTACAGAAAATAATACCAATATTTCCATACTCGGTCTTAAAGACGGGAAGCTCATTACCCCATATTAACTTATCAAAAGGTTTACCGAAAATAACCTCGTATATTGGGACCCCTGCAGGTGTTGTTCTCCGGTATTTTCCTATTTCCTTGCCATCCGGCCCAATCAACCATGCTGTCGTATAGTATTTTCCAGGTGAGCCTTCTTCTAAACCTCCTGCTATTAAATAAACCTTATTCTCTCTTGCTTTTTCGCAAAGATCGTTAGCACCGAAGTATGTTGAAGAGCCGCAAAAAGGCCCGGGATAGCCCTCTGGAAAACATATTATTTTAGCGCCGTCTTCTGTCGCTTCATCGATATACTTTTTAGCGACTTCTACATTTCTCTGTTCTTCCGTTGTCCCAGGAAAACTATAACTTTTAGGGCTTACAACGGCTATCTTTACTTTCATTTTTATAACACCTGACTGATACTTATTAGCGTTCGTATTAAGCTTTTTCAGGCCAGCGATATAAATGGTATATTCAAGAGATGGAAATTTAAAGTTTTTTATAATAACCTAATGGTTTTGTATTGGAGGTTTGGATGGTAATCCGCACTGTGGTCCGCGAGAACGATTATCGAGATTCTGTCGTTCTAATGCGTGTTTCATCACAGCTAGAAGTGATGAATGGAGTTAGGAAAGCATCAGCGATAATGGCCACCGATAACAATAAGCGAATACTAAGAGACGCAGGTCTACTGACAGATGAAGTCAAGCACGCCACGCCGAATGACTTAGCTATAATCCTAAACACGGATAACCCTGAACAAGCTGATCATGTCATGTCAGCTGTAGATGGGTTGCTCGTGGAAAAGCCTGCAGAAACGGCGGAAATGGTTCGCAAAACTTGGAAGGCTGCCAAAGAACTTGCACCAGACTCCAATTTAACTATAATATCAGTCCCGGGGCCGTTTGCCGCTCGAGAGGCTATGACCGCGCTTGAGAACGGGCAACATGTATTCATTTTCAGCGATGGTGTGCCTATCGAAGATGAATTGAAGTTGAAAAAGTTCGGTCACAGAAATGGTCTACTTGTAATGGGTCCGGACTGTGGTACAGCAATAATCAATGGGATCGGCATTGGATTTTCCAACATGTTACAGCGGGGCCCTATAGGAATAGTTGGTGCGTCTGGGACGGGTATTCAGCAGGTCTCATCGTTGATCGACGAGGTCGGAGTCTCGCAGGCCATAGGGACTGGGAGCAACGATTTGAAAGATAAGGTCGGGGGAATCACCATGCGAATGGGGCTCAAGCTTCTAGACAGGGACGAAAACACAAAAGTGGTAGTTGTCATCTCAAAACCTCCAAGCAATAAAGTAGCAAAAGAAGTGTTGAAAGTGATTAGGGGTATGGAGAAACCTGTCGTTGTGTATTTTATAGGCGGAGCACCATCCGAGATCAAGAAAGCAGGGGCGATACCTGCCTTCACCTTGGAAGATGCAGCCCTTAAGGCTACATCTCTGGCAAATGGTGATAAACCCAAAAGCATTAAATTCACGCTGAAGCCCAGTGAGATAAAGGCCATAGTTAAGCGAGAGACAAAATCTCTTACCGATGGTCAAAAATATATTCGAGGGCTGTTTTCAGGTGGGACATTTTGTTATGAAACTTTGTTGATCTTAAAAGACTTGGTGGGTGGGGTTCACTCGAATACTCTTATAGATCCTAAATTCAAACTGTCGGATGTTAACCAGAGTAAGGGGCACACTTGCATCGACATGGGTACAGTGATATATACCGTTGGTAGACCACACCCGATGATAGATTTCAGGTTCCGACAGGAACGATTAATCAAAGAAGCGTCTGATGCAGAAACGGCAGTAATAATATTAGATATTGTTCTAGGTTACGGATCACATCAAGACCCAGCAGGTGAAATAGCTCCTATCATCAAAGAGGCCAAAGACGTCGCCAAAAAGAAAGGCAGATATCTCCCCGTGATAGCAAGCATTTGCGGCACTCGCAGAGATCCTCAAGATTTGCTCGCTCAGCAAGAAAAGCTCAAAGAAGTTAGGGCTGTTTTAATGCCATCCAACGCACAGGCAGCTAGGATGGCGGCCCTTGTAGTGAAGCGTGGTAAAATTTGGAGAATGATAAAATGAAATTGATTGGGGAAAAGTTAAAGGTCATTAACGTCGGGGTGCGTTCCTTCTACGAGTCAATAGAATCCCAAGGAATAGATGCAATCCATGTGGATTGGCGACCACCGGCTGGAGGGGATCTTGAACTCGCGAGATTGCTGGACCGTCTCTACCGGCCAGAAATAAACGTAGCAAACAAGAAGGCGGTGGGTAAAATTTTAGCATCCGAGCCAATACTTGTGGGAATTAAGACCGCCAGGAAAGTTATTCCTAGAATGAAAAAGTACACAATCCTCCACTCGGGTCCCCCTATAGAGTGGGAACGGATGTCGGGTCCGACCAAGGGCGCGGTGTGGGGAGCATTAATCTATGAGGGTTGGGCCAAAAACAAGGAAGAAGCAGATATGATAATGTCGGACGGAAAGATAAAGTTAGGAACCAATCATGACCACAGTTCCGTGGGGCCCATGGCTGGTGTGATCTCCCCTTCCATGCCGGTCTTCGTGGTAGAAAATTTGGAAAACGGAAACCGATCTTACACCAATATCAACGAAGGTGTGGGGAAGGTGCTCAGGTATGGTGCTTACGACGGCAATGTTATCGGAAGACTCAAATGGATTGAAAACACATTTGCCCCTATATTGGCTGCGGCCCTAAAACATTCAGGGCCAATCGATCTAAAAGCCATAATGGCGCAGGCCTTGCACATGGGAGATGAACTACATACCCGCAACGTGGCGGCGACGATGATATTCCTTAAGATGCTTGCCCCTCATCTCATCGAGACGGGCTTTTCCAAAAGGGACACTAAGGACTCAATAAATTTTATAAGCAACAATACCATCTTGTTTTTCCTGAACCCTGCGATGGCGGCGTGTAAAGCTGCTTTAGACTCGGCTCACGCTATCAAGCATTGCACAATAGTTACCACGCTAACACGAAACGGAACTGATTTTGGCATTCGCATCAGTGGCTTACCTAAACAGTGGTTCATTGCTCCAGCACCAGTTCCAAAAACCCTGTTTCTTCCTGGCTATGGTAAGGAGGACGCAAATCCTGATCTCGGTGATAGTGCAATAATGGAGACAGCTGGTTTCGGGGGATTTGCCTCAGCGGCATCGCCTGCAGTAGTGCAGGTTGTGGGTGGTTCTCCTAGTGTGGCTGCCAGCTACACGCGCGAGATGGGGGAGATATGCCTGGCCAAGGATGACAGCTTATCAATCCCCTTCATGAATTTTGAGGGGATACCTCGTGGCATAGACCTCAGAAAGGTCATGGACACAGGTATATTGCCTTTCATCAACACAGGGGTTGCGCATAAAGATCCCGGCTTCGGCACTGTTGGTTTTGGCGTTCTCAGGGCACCGATAGACTGTTTCGTAGAAGCCTTGAGAGCCATAGCTGAAAAGTATTAAAGCGATTATGTGTCAAAAAATGGACATCTATTTGGTAATTTCAACACCTAATCTAATACCAAACAATATCCCAAGAGTCATGTCTAAACCTGATGTCTCTCCTATTTCCATGATCTTTTCGACCAATTTTCCTATGTCCGAGGTCGTTCGCGACAACACTCCCTCGAGAAGTTCTGTCAGGTGTTCGTTGACCTCACCCTTGGCGGCATGTCGCAAAAGTTGCCTGCTGAGGAGATTAGTCCGCTCCACTCGAAATACAACCGCTTCGTTGATCTGATGGACGGTATCTAACCCCTTATTCAGTGAATGAGAAATCCACCATAAGCTAGAGGTAAATCCAACCAGCATGTCGTCAGCAGAAGGCGTGAGACCAAGTCCAAGTCCAATTAGATTCTCGGCTGACTTTTTAACTCCCGTGATATCTGCACATCTGGCAGATTTGAGCAGCTTGATGGTGTGGGGTAAAGACTCCTTAGCAAACTCATTCAAATTTTCGATTGCTGGCAACTGTCCTTCGAATATCCGATCTACCTCGGGCAAAAGTTGTCCTAGGCCCTCAATCCTATAGTGAACAACTGCAGCCCTTTTTGCCAGTTCTAAATTACGTGTTATTTCCTCCAGACCATGGGGCAGTTCAACTTTGGTAGCTGGGTGCCAGGATTTTACCCCTTTAAGCAATATTACCATCAAATCCCCTACCATCAATTGATTGCTCTTAAACTCCACTTTCATGCCCTTTTTAATTCCGAGTTTAAGCATAGAATCCGTGTTGGGTATGTCCGCTATCATGTCAATAGGGCTTAAAGATACGTTATTCAGTCCTACTCCAACCAGCTCCCCGCCGAATAAAATATTAAAGGTGCGATCGAACACGCTGTGAACTTGACCATACTGATTTTGCCTAATTGTGTTTAACGCCGCTTGGCCTATTGAAATCGCGTTGAAACATTTTTTTGGGATATTCATACTACATATAATAATTTAGTATCACGTTAAGAGATTATTTACCATTAAAAATATGGCAAAAATATATGGATAAATAACCTTTAATTAATGCGCTTGGTAATCATCGTGAACTTACAAGTTTGGGGTAGAAAAAACTAATTTTTTCAAATAAATATAAGTTTCAACAGAGTTAACTTCACTTAGAAAGGAAGGCAACCACTCGCGCAAAGGCGGATTCGCCGCCTTCAAAAAGCCACGGGAAGCACCCTATTGTAAGTCTCTTATTCTGAATTTCTCGTTTGAATATTTCTCCACCTAAATTCTCCATATGCATGCAATCGCGTCCAAACAGTTGATTGTGCGTCAGTTGATAGTCCTGCTTAGGAAATAGTTTCTCCATTTGCTCTTTGCCGAACTTTTTCTCGCAAAGAGAGCTGATTTTATCACATTGACCAAATGTACCCTTGCCCAGAAATCTACCTATAGGCAGATCCATCGGGTGATCTGTAGAAGGAGCGTCGACTCCCCAAATATGAATTTTCTTTTTCAACAGCCAGTCAACCATTTTCGGATGGGCCCCTGGATGTTGGAGTATATACCGTTCTTCATCTGGTTCTTGTCCACACCAAGCATATTTGCTCCAGCCAGTGTTCAGAACTAATATGTCTCCAATGTGGACATCTACTTTATCCTCGATCATTTCAGGAGTATAGACGTCAAAGTCTTCAAGGTCATCACGTAAATCAACTATAACCCCTGTGCAAAACAGCCAGCTCAAAGGTATCTGGTCGATAGTTTTACCTCTGGTTACGAAGTGTCGAGGTGCGTCAAGATGGGTACCGATGTGGAGCGAAGTCTTGATGTACTGGGCGTTCACGCCGTGTTCTGATTTGCGCTTGAAGTACTTCACCTCAAATGGTGGATAATAAGGCCAGAAGGGCGTATTAGTGCCCAAAGGTTGTGAAAGGTCGTATGTTTTCAATCTCTTGCTTTCGACGAGTTTAAGTAACTGGTCGGATTTAACCATTTCCTCATCTCTTAGTGAATACTAAACGAAAATAGATTAAAAGTTTTGTTAGAGTTAGTAGTGGAGCGGTTTCAAGGAAAAATTTGACGTGTTTTGTGCCGCTCTATCCTTAATTCATTCCAGAACCCCCAACCCCGCCGCCCATTCGTAAAGAATTTAGGCTGTCAAAGAGCACTTTCGACAAAAACCTGAAAAACCAAAATAATTCAGAGAAAACCGACGCTGGGACCATTATGAGAGGGCAGAAAAGAATTAGACTTATCAATTCTCGACGCCGAAAGCTTGTTTAAGAATAATTCAGTTAACTGAAGTTGTGGCGGTATATTGATGCTCAACCTAATAATAGCCGACGCAGAGCTTGAGCAGGTGCCTGAAGAGATCGCCAAACACCGTGTAATCCAATGGCATGCTAGGCGAAAAGGAAAGCGCCCTACTGAAATGCTCCTGAACTCGAGCTTGCACCATGCTGCGACGAGGAGGCTTCACAACGGAGATCGCCGCGGCAGACCGGATATCGTTCACATGTGCCTACTGCTGGCGCTTGACACCCCGTTAAATCGAGAGAACTTACTCCGCGCCTACGTACACACCAGGCACCACAAGCTCATAATCGTCGACCCAGCTGCCCGCCTACCGAGAATGTTCAACAGATTTGAAGGGCTCCTAGAACATCTTTTCTTGGCGGGTAAAGCACCGCCAGAAAAACCGCTCCTACGGTTAAAAGAAGCATCGCTTGCTTCGCTTGTTAAACAGCTGCAGCCAAAAAAAGTCATAACATTCAGCGATAGGGGGAATCCCCAATTGTTGAGGAAAGTTTTCACGGGATTGTCCGGGGATGACGATATTTGCGCGATAGTTGGCGGATTTCCGAAGGGCGATTTTTTGTCCAATGTCAATGAGATTTCCGACGAGGTGGTGAGTATAGATCCTGAACTTCTCCGGGCTCCCACTGTTGTTGCGCGGGCAATTCACGCGTATGAGGAAACTTTGGGCATTCCTGAGGCTAGGCAGGATAGGTAACCATGGCTCGACGTAGACATAGATACCGAACCGCCGAGCTCAAGAAAATTGCAGCTGAAAGAATAGACCGACTTTTTGAGCTCGCGGATGATGTTTTCAATGAAAGGCCGATACTTTCCCACCGCTACGTGAGAGCGGCGTGGAAGCTAAAGACCAAGTACAATATGAGATTCCCTAAGGAACTCAGATTAAAATTTTGCAGAAAATGTCTTTCCTTTTTGAAACCTGGGATAAGCTGCAGGGTTAGAGTCCAATCAGGACATGTGGTCACGACATGTCTGCATTGTGGACGTATAACACGTTTACCCTATGAAGCGAACCGTAAGGATAAGGGGGGGATGGGAAAAGCGTTAATACCGTCTGCACCCAAAAATTAAAGGACTATCAAATTTAGGTTGGAATGAAAATGTCGATTGCGGAAGTTTCTCCAAACGCACTGATTCGGCAGCTTAGCGAAGAGCTAAAGAAGTTGAATGAGCTAGCACCACCTCAGTGGAGCATCTTCACGAAAACTGGGGTTCATAAGGAGCGCCCACCTGAACAACCAGACTGGTGGTATATTAGGGCCGCCTCGATCTTGCGACGGATTTACATTGATGGACCGGTTGGGATATCGAGGCTGCGCAGTTTCTACGGGGGGGGACAGCACCGCGGACAAGTTCCTACCCATTTCAAGAAAGCAGGTGGGAAGATAATTCGCGTGATTCTGCAGCAGCTCGAAAAAGCGGGACTCGTGAGTAAGGCGGGGCAAGAGGGTAGGAAGTTATCTACCAATGGCGTAATCATGGTCGAAGACATATCGAAAAAGATAAAGAGCGAAGGGAAGGCTTGATAAAGTGAAAGAAGACGAAGAGATGGAAGAACTACGCAGGCGTAAAATGCGGGAACTCCAAGATCAGTACCAAGAGCAGGCGCAGAAACAGCATTTTGAAGTTCAGAAGCGAGCAGCCATCATGCAAATTTTAACGCCTGAGGCGAGAAGCAGATTGGCAAACATCCGTGCTGTAAAGCCCGAGTTCGCCGACCAGCTTGAGCTACAGCTAATACAGCTAGGCCAGTCCGGAAAGCTCGGAGAAAAAATAACAGATTCGCAGCTAAAGGAGATACTAAACAGGCTACAGTCACGGAAGAGAGGGTACAAGATAAGGAGAGCTTGATTTGGCCAGGAATAAGCCAGCACCTTTGAAGAAGAGACTGGGCAGGGCTGGGAAGTACACGCGAAGGGCCCCGATGTGGGTCATGGCAAAGACCAAGGGTAGGGTACGCTCAAACATCAAGCATAGGACTTGGCGCAGACAGAGAATAAAACCATAGATGATTTCATGCCGAATGAGAAAATATTTATTATACCATTGAGAGAATCCAAAAAGACAGCGAGGCAAAAGCGCACAAATCGGGCAGTGGGAATAGTACGCAAGTTTTTGATGAGACACATGAAAGCAGAAGAAATTTCTCTAGACCCCTCCTTAAACCAAAAACTTTGGGAGAGAGGGGCCAAGAAGCCTCCAGCAAAAGTCAGGGTGAAGGCTGTAAAGGAAGACGATGGGTCTGTGAAAGCCTTTCTGGCCTGATAAACAAGGTGTAAGGATGGCTATAACCAGGATGGGCTTTAACAGGAATCCATATTTAGGGGTTTTTTCCTTGTGTACTGATAGAGTTGCACTTTTGCCAAAATATTTTCATTTCGAGGAAAAAGAAGTGACGAACTCCTTAGGAGCGTCCGTCGTCAGGACAGACATAGATCGAAGCCCTCTGATCGGCATAATGGCCGCAGGGAACTCAACAGGAGTAATATGTTCGGAGTTATTTGAGATTGGTGGGCATGAGGACTTAAACATCGGAGTGGCAAAACTCCCGGGGAAGTTAACCGCATTCGGGAACCTCGTCCTCGCCAATGACTTCGGAGCTCTAGCGAACCCTGATCTACCTGACGAAATTTTGAAACTAATCAGTGAAAAGTTAAATGTCTCAGTAAAGCGAGGAACTATCGCGGGGATAAAAAATGTAGGTGCAGTCGCCGTAGCGACCAACCGAGGAATTATCCTGCACCCAGACGCATCAGAGCCGGAAGTGAGATTAGCTGAAGAGAGCCTAGACGTATCAGCCGATGTTGGAACGGCATGTGGAGGGGCAAAGTTCGTTGGACTTTGCATGGTGGCTAACTCAAATGGCGTAATTGTCGGCATGACCACTACGGGACCAGAATTGGGTAGGATTGAAAGCGCGCTAGGTTTTATATGAGGTGGAAACTTGCAGATATATCGAGTTCGCGGTTGGTTCAAACAGGGAATCTTCAGGCAAAAATTCAAGCGTGATTTAGTAGCGCCGTCCAAAGGTCACGCCCTTGAAAGAGTTTACTCTGAAATCGGGAGCAGAAATAAAATGACACGTAACATGATTCATATAGATGAAGTTACTGAAGTTAAGCCTGAGGAAGTAAAAGACCCAGAAGTCTTGGCTATGTTAAGGTGAATGTATGAAAAATTTAAAGGATGATGAGAAGGACAAACTACAACGTCTAGTCAACGAGCTTAACAACAATCAAGCGACTGTAGAGATGTTACGCCAACAGATATCTACACTAGCGTCCACTTTGACGGAACTCGCCATGACCACAGGAGCGGTCAAAGTTTTGAAGGATGTAAAACCGGACACGGAGGTTTTGGTGCCAATTGGTTGTGATTCATTTATTGCTGCCATTCTATCATCTGCCAACAAGGTGGTCACGGGTTTGGGGGCGGATGTAATGGCAGAGAGAGGAGCTGATGAAGCGATAAAGGTCCTGGAAACAAGAGCAACCGAAGTCGAACAGACCCTTGGAAGAGCTCAGAATGAGCTGAACAAACTCGAAGAGCACATCGAAGCGATCAGGCCAGAAGCCGAGCGATTATTGGAGAAAGCTAGGGAAGTCCCCAAGAAATAGAGGCCGTGGGCGATGTTTGAGAAGCTTAGACAAAAGCTCAAGCAGATAAAGGAGCGCATCACCGATGTTGCCCCCGAATCCACAACCGAGGAATCTCTGAAGATAGTAGGAAAAGGTAAACCGGAAGTTTTACCTGTAACTCTAGAAGAGAGAGATGTCACGACCCATCCCGAAAAAGTTTCCGAACGCAAGGAATCGCCCGGAGGATCGTTTAAAGAAATTATTCGAGAGAACCAAAAACCAGATACCGCCCCTGAAAAACCGAAACCGCCACATAAAGTTCTAACAGCCGAGAAGCCCAAAAAGGGATTGATAAGAGCAGTGAAGCGCGTTGTCGGCCGAGAGCTGACCTCTAATGATATCGATGATATAATCTGGGATCTACAAGTGGCGATATTGGAAAGCGATGTAGCAATCCCGGTTGCCGACAACATTGTAGAGCAGATTAAAAATGGGCTCGTTGGGAAAAAAGTCGGGTTGAGGGCGGATGTGAAAAAAATGGGAGGCGAGATCTTACGTGATGCTATAAGGAATGTCCTGACAAGTGATCAAAAAGTAGACTTATTTAAAATCATTGAGGGAAAACGAGTAAATGGCGAGCCAGCGGTTTTTGTTTTCGTTGGCATAAACGGTCACGGCAAGACAACTACCATCGCAAAATTTTCCCATTATCTGAGTAAACAAGGCTACAAGGTCGTGCTAGCTGCCGGAGACACTTTTCGCGCTGCTGGCATAGAGCAACTAGAGATACACGCCAACAACCTTGGTGTAGACATCATTAAGCAAAAACGGGGTTCTGATGCCGCAGCTGTCGCATACGACGCTATATCCCATGCCAAAGCTAGACGGATTGACGTGGTGCTGGTGGACACCGCGGGAAGAATGCAGACCGATATCAACCTGATGGACGAGATGAAGAAAATAGTGCGAGTGGCCAAGCCCGATGCCGTGATATTCGTAGGGGATGCCCTGACCGGAAACGATGCTGTCGAACAGGCGAAGACTTTCGACCAAGCTGTCCACATCACTGGATCCATTTTATGCAAGATGGATGCTGACGCGAGGGGAGGGGCGGCCCTTTCCATCGCCCATGTGACAGGAAAACCAATCATTTTCTTGGGAACGGGACAGGGTTATGACGATCTAGTTGAATTCAACCCAGATATAATTCTAAACGCACTTTTCGCGGATTGAATGCTTTACGACAGTCAACGTTTGAGAACAATATTGTATGTAACCGTAAACGACCGAATTTAGGAACGTCATCGATTTTGTGAGCCATGCCAGATCAAGGAGCATTACGCCAAAAAACACCCAGCTTATACGACAATGTTTTTAAAGCCGCAACTTTGATAAAGTTGCCGTCTGAAGTTGGAGGGTGTTTATGGTCGCATTAAAAACAATGCAGTTGCTTCATGATTTAGGTATTGCGTATGGTGTTGCTGGAGTGACAATAAACGCCATTCTAATGATAAAATCCGAAAGGGACCCGGAAAGTGCCCCATTCATAATTAAAATAATGCCAACAATTTTCAAACTTATATGGCTTGGGCTTGTACTTTTAATTATTTCTGGACTAGCACTAAGTCTCACATCGCTTATTACTTGGCCCCTGAAATAGACACTTTGACAGCAAAATATATAATCGTTATCGTGTTGATCCTTAATACGATTATTTTTAGCTTCAGAATATTTCCAAAAATGGGAAAAACTTTCACCAAACGGTAAAAACCATATGCGGATTTTTTAAAAACAAGGAAGAATGCTAATATTTTTGGCACAATAGTGCTCGTTCTGTGGTATCTTATAGTTGTTTTGTCCATAGTAGTATAATCCATAATATTTGATATACCATATGGGACTTCAAAAAGAGAAGATCCTTTTTTGATAGAGTTATGATGGTGGTAACACTTATATATTAATTCTGCAGAGCGCTATTGATATAAAAATAATAGACCAGAGGAGATTCAAAATGGAAAGTAGGCTCGGCTTTGACAAGCTGCAGAAAGAAGTAATTTCGACGAAACTGTGTACCCGCTGTGGAGCATGTGTTACGATTTGCCCAGTAAAAGTTCTTTCCATGGAGAAAGGAGAACCGGAGCCGATTGGGGAATGCACAAATTGCGGACTATGCCTCCGTTCATGCCCTCGCTATAAATCGCCATTTGTTGAGGCTGAGCAGTTTATATTTGGCCGACAAAGAGAGCCAGAGGAGAACTCCGGGATATACAAAAAGGCATCGGTGGCAAGAAGCGCGGACGATGAAATATTGAAAACGGCCCAAGATGGGGGAGTAGTCACCACACTTCTAGCGTCTGCCTTGGAGTCTGGCCACATAGACGGTGCCATAGTCTCAAAAATAGATCCAGAAAACCCTTGGAAGCCACTGCCTTTTTTTGCCAAGACACGTGATGAGCTAATAGGAAGCGCCGGAACCAGGTACACCTTGTCCACTGGCCTTCCGCTCCTAAAGAATAGCATCTCCGCCGGCTACGCCAAGATAGGCTTTGTGGGTACACCATGTCAAATTTTAGCAGCTCGCATGATTCAGAAATCACTGCCCAAATATGGGAAATGCCTCGCGCTCACCGTTGGTCTCTTTTGCTCAGAGGAATTTTATTACGATACGTTGATGATAAAGAAAATCCAAAATGAACTTGGGATAAATCTTAACGATATTGAAAAATTAAACATAAAGGGAAAGTTCCTGATACAAATGAAAAATAGGGAGGTGAAAGATATTCCCTTGAAAGAGCTCACAAAGTTGGCTATGCCCTCCTGTAATACTTGCCCAGATTTTTCATCCGAGCTAGCAGACATCTCATGTGGAGGAGTCGGGCTTAAAGGTTGGACATACACCATCACTAGAACAGACGCAGGTATCACTGTTTACGAAGACGCCGTGAAAAAAGGCATGATTTTAGAAGAACCAGTGGAAAAATTCTCGATCCCAACGAAAATCATGAATAAACTATCCAATGAAAAAAGAAAACGCATCCTTAACATTAAATAAGCAGGTTAGGTGGCAAGTACAGATGCCTAGTTTGACATCATTAAAAAATATCCGCTGATTTATTCCACTTTCGCCAAAATATTATCTTGACTTATACAGAGGACGGAAACAAACCAAAAATTTTTATCAAGGTGGGCCAAATCAATATTGCCGATGATGTCACAACATCACCTGAGAAAAATCGATGATATGATTGATGGGCGAACTGAGGTAAATGAATAATTAAAAAGATAAGAAAGTTTTCTAGTGATCCATGTGAAAAAGTATCGAACACTTGGAGTTATTCCCGCTCAAGGTAGGTCCAAACCCATTCCCCGGAAGAATATTAGAACTATTCTGGGTAAACCGCTGATCGCATATACTATAGTTCCCGCAAACCAGAGTAAGCTGCTTTCAAAGGTAATCGTTTCCTCAGACAACAAACAAATTATTGAAATTTCAAAAATCTATGGTGCCGATGTTCCATTCGTCCGACCGGAGGAACTAGCGACCAATTTATCGCTTGAGACAGACGTGATAAGACACGCCGTCCTCCAAGTTGAGAAGCAAGAGGACAAGAAATACGACTACGTTGTAATGCTGCAACCCACCACCCCCCTAAGAACTGCCAAGGATATAGACAACGCGCTCACAAAATTAATCGAAACAGGAGCTGATTCAGTAATCTCTGTAATGAAAGTAGGTCCATGGCATCCAGCAAGAATGAAAAAAATAATCAGTGACAGATTGGTCGACTATTCAGAAGAGGAAGTAGAGAACATGCCCCAGGAATTGCTATCTCCGGTATACATTCGAAACGAAGCGATCTACGCCACGAAGCGAGATGTCTTGGTCACCATGCGCTCTTTCAAAGGCAAAGTTTGCCGACCATACGTTATGCCCGCAGATCGATCTATTAACATCAATAGCAGGATGGACTTGCTACTGGCGGATGCCGTAATGAAAAAAATAGATTGGAGACATATCAAGACACCAGTACCCAGGCGAAAAGCCATATTTAGAAGACTTATCCGGAGAACATAGACTAGTTTTCAGCTAACTTTTTAATATTACCAGCGATAAGAATTCCGATTATTTCCATGAACTCAAAGATCGCTGTCCCAAAGTGAGACATGGTCATGAGGTCATGATGCTCCTTTGCTTATACCCTACTTTTGTCTCAGAGAAAGCAAGAAATTATAAGTAGCAGTACCCCCTCCTGAGGATTCGATCTTAAGCAGGTCTTCCGTCTCGTCCACATCGAAGGCAACTGTCGGAGAGCGATATATGCGCGGATTGATACCTGATCTGATGACCTCAGCCAAATGCAACGGGAAGCTCTCACCTCCAAACTTTAGATCAATTATGTCTGGAGGCTGGAGAAGTAGAGCATTAGTGCCATTCGCTTTTGATGGGGCTATAACTACATCGTGCTTATTGATAGCCATGGTGTTTAAATTATCAACGTCATCTGTTTTTAGAAGTGGCAGATCCCCCGGAAAAATCAAAACAGAGGATGCACCCAACCCGATTACCTGTTTTATCGCCAGCTTGAGAGCTCCATTAAGACCGAGACCCGGATCGACTACAGCAACGGTTCCACGTGAGCTGACTAAATCTAGTACTTTTTTATCCGGCGAAACAACTGCTGCACCAGAAATTGAGGAGGCGTGTCCAATCACGTTTAGCATGTCGGTTAGCATCGCAAGCACCAGCTTTTCCCGATTCTCGGGTCTTATCTCCTTTAAGCTTGTCTTCGCCTCGTTCAGACACTTGATAGGTATGATGACCCAGCTGGACATCGCGACCAAACACATTTATCTGTCTTTGATTTATGATTTTGTTCAGGGTGGTTCAGGTTGGAATTTTCAAGAGAAATCAGCTACTCTCGAAATGTCTTCCTTCCGATAACCAATATATGCCGAAACCACTGCGCATATTGCGGGTTCAGGAGGGAACCGGGAGACGATTCTTGGTTCATGTTACCTCGAGATGTGATGAAACTTGTAAAGCGGGCAAAAATATCAGGCTGTTCCGAGGCCCTGCTCACCCTAGGAGAGCTTCCTGAGGTTCATGCAGAAGCAAGAGAAAAACTCAAAGTGCTTGGTTATACAAGTACGGTCGAATACCTTGAGGATTTATGCAGGCAAATTTTGAAACTTGGATTACTTCCGCATACAAACGCTGGAATCCTTAAAGAAGCTGAGCTTCATCGCCTGCGCCCCTATAACGCCAGTATGGGATTAATGCTGGAAAACGTCGCAAAACTTTCAGCTCACGAGCAGAGCCCAGGTAAAAAACCGGGAGAGCGTCTTGAGACTATAAAAGCTGCAGGTAAACTTAAAATTCCATTTACAACCGGATTGCTGGTGGGCATAGGCGAAACATTTGAAGATCTAGTTCAATCTTTGCATGTAATTCGGGACCTCCAACAGCAGTACGGACATATCCAAGAAATAATCATCCAACCCTTTGACCCCAAGCCCAACACACCTATGGAAGACCACTCGCGACCGAGCGAGACCAGCCTTTTGAAAGCAGTTGCGCTTGCGCGCTCATTGATGCCAAACATGAAACTCCAAGTGCCGCCGAACCTGCTTAGCCACAATGGAGGAATTGTAGAGCAGGGCAGCTCGAAATTCGAAAACGCTGTGGCAGCCGCCATAACAGCCGGCGCTAACGATTTTGGAGGGATATCGTCTGTAACGCCAGACTTTATTAGCGAGGAGCGACCTTGGCCGAAGGTCCAAGAACTCCGAAACGCGATCGAGCGGGTCGGATTCACGCCGCGCGAACGATTGCCAATCTACCCACAATTCATTAAGGTTAAGAGGTTCATGTCCAAGGAGGTGAGACAGCTTGTTAACACGCTCGCCGACGATAATGGATACCGAAGTAACTGAATTCAAAATAATGGAAGTGCTACAACGTGCGCTGGACGGAGACGAACTGAGCGTGAGCGATGGCGAACTACTGTTGCAAGTCAAAGGCAAGGACCTCCAAGATTTGGTTCAAACCGCCGATGAAGAAAGACGACGCAGCGTTGGAGACACCGTGACTTTTGTGAGGAACAGGAATATAAATTTCACAAATATATGCTCCGGGAGCTGTTCTTTCTGCGCATTCAAGCGTTCACAAGGCGATCCGGATGCGTACGTTCTAAGCCTAAAACAAATCGCGACCAAAGTCCGAGAAGCTCTTGGGCTTGGGGCAACTGAAGTGTGTGTGCAAGGCGGGCTGCACCCTGACTTTGCTTTGAAAAATTATATTGAAATCCTGCGCACGATTAAAGAAATCTCGCCTGAAATACACGTACACGGATTCTCTCCCGCAGAGCTTGATCACATCGCACTACAAGAAAACCTGTCCATATCTGAGGTGATCAAAACACTCCAAGATTCGGGGTTAAACTCGGTTCCTGGGACTGCCGCCGAAGTTCTCGACGAACGAGTGCGATCCATAGTATGTCCTAATAAAATCACGTCTTCTCGATGGATTGAAGTGGTAAAAACGTGTCATAGTTTAGGCCTACACACAACCGCAAGCATGCTTTACGGAACTGTGGAAACTCCTCGCGAACTGGCTGAACATATAGCCCTTCTAAGGGATATCCAGCGTTCAACGAGGGGATTCACGGAATTTGTCTTGCTGGGGTTCATGCCATATCATACACCACTATGGAGAGATGATGGACTTCCCTCGCCAAGCATCTCGGACAGCCTGAGGGTTCATGCAGTATCTCGGCTGATGCTAGCCGGATACATAGACAACGTCCAAGTCTCCTGGGTAAAGCTCGGACCTTCAACAGCCCAGTTAATGCTCAATGCTGGAGCAAACGATCTGGGCGGGACTCTGATGGAAGAAAGCATCACGCGGGCAGCAGGAGGGTGTCTGCAAAGTATGAGGGTGGAACAACTCGAGCAACTCATTTTGGAAATTGGTCGCATTCCGCGCCAGCGTTCGACGACTTATGAACTAATCTAATTTACCTTTTGATGAATTTCCTAAAAGAGACAAAATTACATTAGCAAGTTTTATCCTAGATTTTAGTTCTGGCATAAGTAAATCTGTAGCGTAAAACGCAACATCAAGGTTTTGGATTTGTGGACCAAGCCATTCATCTCTCTTGTCGATGACTAAAGTGCTGACGAAATCTCTATAGATACGCGCAACCCCTACGGGACTGACCTCATGCCCCAGCCCTTCCATCAGAACGCCCGCTGGCCCGCTCACTGGGGCTTTGCCAACGATAGGACTCACCGCAGTTACCTTCTCACGTTCCCTCTCAAGAGCGGTCTTAATTCCTTTCACCGCCAAGATGGGTCCTATACTCGTGATCGGATTGCTTGGCCCTACCAGGATCGCTTCGCTGTTATCGATGACATCCAAAACGCCAGGTGATGGCTCGGCAATTTCAACGCCTTCAAACGTCACAGCTGTGACACTATCTTTTGCTCGTCTTGCCACCCAAAACTCATTGAAACTCATGGAGCCCTCTTCGGTGTAAATGCGAGTCTGCACTCGATCGTCCGACATGGGTATGATATTTGCCTCAACACCAAAACTCCTGTATAGTTCTCGAGTAGCTTTAGATAATGTCATTCCATTTTTCAGCAATTCAGTACGGCGGCGTTTCACCTCTCGGTCGCGATCGCCAATTTTAAGTAGCTCCGGCTTACCCTCCCTTCTGTAACGCTCGTGACCTTTGAACGTGTCGCCGCGAATTCCATACCAAGTTTCCTCGTTCACGATTCCCGCTAGCGCATACATTGTTGTGTCAATGTCCGGTGAGATATCAAGTCCCGATATCTCCAAGTCTTCCCCCGTATTGACTACAATAGATAGTTCCTCCTGTTTCATCAACCTCACCAAGCCCTGAATCAATTTTGGTGTCCCAGTGCCACCGGACAAAATCCCCAACATATTTTCTCACCTGAAGAGGTCTAGTTCCGGAGGTCTCACAATTTCGCGAATGGTACCTTCTCCAGACTCGTAATTCGCACCCTTAACCAGAACCACTGGTGTTCCTTCGTCAGCTTCACCCATCATCGAAACTGCTGCCGCTGCCAGAGAATCAGAAGGAGATGTAATGGTTACCTCTAGCTTATTTCCATACAGGTCTTGCTTGCCCCGCAGGTCGAGCAATGGATTAATGCCGGAAATTCCAATGGCTACTCCGACGCATCCATGCCGAAAGGGACGTCCCTGGGTGTCTGAGATGATTACAGCCACATCCACGCCTAGCTTGTGTTTAACCGTATTTCTGATTCTACCCGCACTTGCCTCCGGATTTTCAGGCAAAATAGTAACCAGTTCTAAATCAACGTTTGAATAATCCACACCTGCGTTAGCACAAACAAGTCCGTGTTTGGTCCTAGAGATGATCACGTGGGCGATACGGACAATTTCTTTTGACTGTTGAAGTATAACCTCTACAAGGCGAGGATCCTTGCCCAGCTTAACCGCCAGTTCCTTTGAGCGTTTGCTAGGATGTACAGCACCTAGGTCCATCACGTTGCCCTCCGCCTTTGACACAACGGTCTGCGCCACCACGAACAAATCACCGTTCTCAATTCGCAGACGTTGTTTATCAACGGCCTCGAGGATCAGTTTACCCAGGTCGTCACCATGCTTAACCATCGGAATCCCATTAACCGTAATGAACTGCATTAAAGTACCGATGGGGATTATTAGTGCGAACGTTTTAAATCAGACGGTGATTGTATGAAATTTGGTGTGGAGTTCGTTCCTTATCTTAGCCTGGATACAATGGGCAGGTTGGCTAGGGAGGCTGAGCATCTAGGTTTTGGTCAAATATGGGTTTGCGACCACTATCACAACCGCTACGTCCACTCGGTGTTGGCCCAGCTCGCTACCAAAACAAGCAAAATTCGGCTTGGTCCTGGAGTGACAAACCCCTACCTTTCCCATCCCGCGGTCACCGCTGCCGCTGTCGCTACTCTTAACGATCTATCCGGTGGACGAGCGCTCCTGGGAATATCTTCAGGTGATCCCATATTTTTAGAGACAGTGGGGATAAAACAACAGAAACCGCTGACTTCCGTCCGAGAGTCCCTGTACATAATCAATAAGTTATTTCAAGGGGAAAGGGTGGAATTCAAGGGAGAAAGTTTTTTCTGCCGCGGTGCCAAGCTAAGGTTCAAGGTGGGGAACAAAGTCCCCATTTACCTAGGTGGACGTAGGCAGAAAATGCTTCATCTGGCTGGAGAACTGGCAGACGGAGCCCTAATAAACGCATCACATTTGACGGATATCAAGGATTCAATAGTAAACATCAAGAAGGGGTTGGACAAAAGTGGGCGGTCATCGAAGGATTTCGACTTCGTGGCGTATATGGTAGTATCTATTGATGAAGACGGCAGAAAAGCTCGCAGTGCTGCTCGGGGCGTGGTGGCTTTTGTTGCTTCATCGGCACCGGAAGAATCTCTCAAGCACCGTAATATTCCAATTGAGGACGTAGAGGTCATCAGGGGATTTCTCAGAAAAGGTGAAATAGCCAAAGCGCGCAAGGCAGTAACCGGCAAGATGCTGGATGAATTTTCTGTCTGCGGAAGGGTGGACGAGCTTGTTTCACGGATACGGGAGTTAAAAAAAATAGGAGCCACCAGAGTGGTGATCGGATCGCCCATAGGACCCAACCCAAGCAAGTCGCTTAAAATAGTCGCTAAAGAACTGGTTTGAGGTCTACGACCTGAACAAGACACATAGATCTTAGAATCAGCAAACCACAAAGTAGGCTAGACAAGTTAATTTTCTCTCGCAAGAGCTTGAACCGAGTAAGATCAGACAGTGTTGACGCACCCTAGACATAACTGCGGCTGAACAACATCCCTGACTAAATGGCCCCAAACCCTGAGTATACTTATCCGTTTCTCAGTGAACCATATACGTTTGAATCATAAAAAGGCCATCCTACAACCAAGGACTCGTATTTCTTTTCACGAATCTCAACTGAAATCTTATCATCGAGTTTGACATCTGGCGAAACATACGCCATAGCTATGCCAACTTTTAAGATGGGAGAAAATGTCCCTGAGGTGACCGCTCCAATTTTTACCCCATCGCGGAATATTTTATGTCCCTGCCTAGGCACACCTGACTCCAACATCCGCAACCCGATTCTGACCTTCTTTAACCCAGAATTCTTCTGTGCTGTCAGGGCATCGCGCCCTATGAAGTCTCCCTTTTCCAATTTAACAGCGAAATTAATTTTAGCCTCCAAGGGGGTTATATCTTCGGTTAACTCGTTTCCATAAAGACACATGCCAGCTTCGAGGCGCGTCGTGTCGCGCGCACCAAGCCCACAAGGTTTAACACCCGAATCATCTCCTGCCTTGAGAATCACATCCCACAACTTTTCAGCTCGTTTAGGTTCGGAAGCAGGTTCATCCATTAGATATATTTCAAAACCATCTTCACCTGTGTATCCAGTTCTACTGACTAGAATCTTAATTCCGGCTACCTCTAAAAAAACGTTCTTGAACCTCTTTATTTGAGTTAAGTCGAAATCGGTCAACTTTTGAAGAATTGATTGTGCCATTGGACCCTGAAGCGCGAATAAAGTTGTGGTCATGGTAATGTCTTCGATTTCCACTCCAGGTATTTTTTGCTGGTCGAACCATTTTCCTATTTTTTCAACGTTAGAGGCGTTACACACTACCATAAATTCATCTTTTTCCGTGCGATAAACCATTATATCGTCCTTTGTCCCCCCCAGTTCGTTTGTTACTGTTGAATACTGACATCCGCCTACAACCAACTTGGATACATCGTTCGTGGTAACGCGCTGAAGGAAATTCAGAGAGGAGGAATCTTTCACCACGAACTCCCCCATGTGACCAACATCGAAGAGCCCTGCCTTCTCACGCACCGCCATATGTTCCTCGGACAAACGGGTATAACTCAACGGCATGTTCCACCCGAAGAACTCGATAAATTGAGCTCCCAGCGAACGGTGTTTATTTTCAATATGTAGTTTTTTCATCGTATATCAGTTCTGATTGTCACGTCTGGGTTATAACAAGTTTGTATACCCAATCACTTCAAAATCGATACACGACATTTCTTATCAGAATAAGCACATATCAAGCAGCAGGAGTTGTCTGGAGTTTGGATCTGTTTTCCGCAATTATCGCAACGATAAAACTGCAAACAGATATTTTCTGGCACATCTACGTCTCGAACGTGTTCACATAGAGGACATTTTATTTTGGCAATCTCCATAATCCACCACCTACAATTTAAGTGCATTTTTTATTGCGTCTCGATTGAAGCCCACAATTATTTCGCCATTTATATCTAGCACGGGCACGCCCATCTGGCCCGATTTCTCCACCATCTCGGTAGCTGCGCCCTTATCTTCACTAACATTTTTTTCCACGAAATCTATTCCATTTTCTCGTAAGAAGTTCTTCGCCATTGTACAGTATGGACAGGTAGCAGTACTATACACTTTAACTCCCGATTTATTCTCCATAGCCATAACCCAATTATTTAATTTCTCCCTGTCTTCTTTTAACTCTTATACAGAGTTCGTCTAAAGTCAGGGTTCATTGCTTTTAAAGCTATCTAGATCGTGTTGAGATAAATCCGTTGAAAATATCTTTCCGGTCAAATACATGGTGTTTCCATTTGCGTTTTTATTTTTCATACTTGCCGGCTTGTATATATATATATATATATATATATCAATCGATGGAAACTAATATCTTGTCAAATTTATATCTCCCGTTATTTTGTATTTTCTAAACAACGATTTTATCGACAGCTGCAGCTATTCCTTCTAAAACGCGTGAAATAGACTCTTTGAATTCATTCAGGTCCAAGGCTAGCTTTTCAAGGTTATCCGGAAACTTTACGGTCAAAATCAAATCAAGCCAATTCTCTCGGAGAAGAGCGGTGGTCTCTCCCCCCAACTCGCTAAGTGATTTCTTGGCCAACTCGACCATTCCCTGGGCATCGGACTCGGACTTGAACTTAACCGGATAATGGAAAGTAGCGGAAGAAATAACTCCGCGTTCATCTTTGTTAAGATAGATTCTAAACACGCGCTCCTTATACTCCCCGTAGAAGTGATCCGTGCTCTTATCAAACCCAAAATTGATAAACGCCTCTTTTAGATGCTTTGGTATGTCGTCCATCAAACATCCACACAAGGCTGTGACCAGTGTCGGTTCTACTACGGTTTCCGCAAACTTTGTAAAGATGTCATAGGGTATACCTATGGCAAGCTCGTTTTCACTATAACCGGCGAGCATCCTGGCTCCCCCGCAAAGCAGGGTGAGGTTTGGTTTTTTTTCCATGAAGGGGAGAGCAGTTATCTCCCCCGCAACTGCCGACGCCTCGCATGTCATGCTAACTTCGAGAGTACTACGGGTCGTACGTCGCAAAACTTGAACTATCTCCATCATCCGTGAAGGATTCGTAATCACTATCACTACGTCGGGACTCTCTTTCATCTTCTCCAACGGAGCGACAACAATGGATTTAGTTTTTGCAGGCTTTAAGCGCAGAGAGATATCTACATACTTGGGCTCTGCGAAACCCAATATAACCCTGGCGGCGAAATTTTGGAGATCGTTTTCAGTTATGGTGACCGCTTCCTCACCATGAGCCGCCCTGCGAACGAAATCGCAGAAGAGGGATGGCTTATTAGGCCGGACCCCTTCGAACTCACGCTCTAGTATCTTCACAGCCACCAAGCTTCCTGGGATCTCAAAGAATCTTTTTATTTTTTGCGATAGAACTTCTAATTTTTCCATCTACTCCACCGGCACATCATAAACCTTAGCTATATCGTGAAATGCGTCTGCCACTTTTTGAATTTCTTTTTTGGTGAGACCGTAGGTATTAAGCTTTATCATCCTAGTTAGACCTGGCTGAATTCCTGAAATCTTTCTACGCTTTAGCTCGTCGTATAAGAAAAAACCTTTGCGTGGGTGTTTTTTAGAAACTTTGTAGAAGGACGGTATCTCAAAAGTCATCAACGTATGTCGTCTTGGTCTCTCCCCCAGCTGGTGAAAGTCCTTGATGCGCTCGAACTCCTTGACCAACCACCTAGCATTCTCCACCTCGTTATCGCAACGTTTTACCCGTTCGAACACGTGAGGGAAACTGGCCATGAGGGTGGCAACGGGAGCTCCAAACACAGGAGGGCAACCGTATAAAAACACGTCCTTCTTGAGAAAGGATCTGCCAGACCAAGGGCCCTTCATCGAAGATGTCTTAAAGATTTTTCCTGAATACTCGTAAAGCGTGGCCAAGATGCCTATGGGTCCACTTGAGGACCAAGACTTATGCCCACTGCAGATTAGAAAGTCCACCCCTAGATTTTTCCCATCGACTGGCATCACACCAGCAGTATATGCTGCATTCAATATGAATGGGACTCCATATTCCTTCGCAATCTTCCCAACCTTAGCCGCATCTGAAAGGTTCCCATATCTATATTCAACGTGGGTCAACAGGATGGCAGCCGGAGGTTCTCCGGTCTGGCGCTTTACCTCCTCTATTTTGGCAGCATAGTCATCGACGTTTATCCTGAATTCAGGATAACCTCCATGCGGGACCTCAACGACTTTAAGGTTATTGACTTCTGCGGCTATGTATGAGGTATAATGGGCCAGAGAGTCCAGAATTACTGTATCTCCGGGATTAGCAATGGCCCTGAAGATTGCCTGCTTAGCTCCCCGCGCCCCAGGTGTAAAACGGACCTCATCCATGTTAAGAAACTTCGCCAAATCGCTTGCGAAATCGTGAACTGGCGGTGTTTTTACCAAATCAATGCGTCCCTCTATGCAGAGATCGCATGTGCTGTACCCATCCCCGAATGAAAGCAGGGCATCACGCGACTCTGAGGGCAATATCCCACCCCTCTGTATGGGATGTAAGTTTATCCAGCTGTCATCCACCATGCGCCTGATATTTTTATACTTGTTGATATTTATCTGAACCATTGTTGGTCCTCACTTATGTACAAAAGGGAATAATGACTTATGAGTTAAATACCTACTAATAATTGTTGGTGGCTAAACGGTGATTAATATGGGAAAAGGACTGGCCGACAGACTCCTAAAGCAACCTCCTACGACAGTTGTAGACTTAGTCATGACAACAGGGGGGCTAAAAACTGGATCGGAGATCATAAAGAAACAAAGGGGCCACGAGCTAGAGGAGCTAATCAAAGATATGGGTCTAATTTATGAGTGGGCGGATGGGAAATATCTCGTTGCACGTTCGACCGAATACTTCGCCAAACAAGGCACAGACTCCGTATCACGTGGTCGCTGGTTTGGCATCCCTGAGTGTTGTATCCAAAAATATCAAAAAACCAACAAGGACGAGCTTCGCAAGAGGCTTTCATTGGAAGAACTAAAGCTGTTTGATGAAGGGGAAAGCGTTCCGAACGAGTTTTACCTAGGATCTATGGGATACCTGCCGCATAGTACACGTTGCCAGGAAACTCTTGAACGTGGGGTTAAAGTCAGAGAAATTATGGAGAGGATAGATCCACGACTCTGGGTAAAGTTCATAAATTTTCACATCCGACGAAGGATTGTAGAGTACGGGGGAGAAATTAAGTCATGGCGCGAGGCTAAATAAAGCATCTATTTTTAACCCAGTTATAATCCGCATAGATATTTTGAACATACTTCGATAAATACCAGCATTTTAACCATAGAATACTTTCTGTGAAAATTTATGATATAACTGGTAGTAATGGATATGTTTTTAAGTATAACTATATATTTACTTTATTGACATAATTTAGAGAGGTTAAAATGAGCAACGTAATCGGATTGCGATGTAGGGAGTGTGGCGAGTTATACTCCAAGCGTCTCGTCCACGCTTGTAGCCTGTGCTTTGGCCCGCTTGACATCAACTATGATTACGGAGCTATTGCGGAACTAATTTCAAGGGAATCCATCACCAAAGGCAAACCAACACTTTGGAGATACCAAAATCTCTTGCCAGTTGAAAGACCTGAATCAATCGTCGATATTGGTGCTGGATTTACTCCCCTCTTACGTGCCGATAACCTAGCTCAGGAACTGGGGCTCAAAGAAGTTTACTTGAAGAACGACTCAGTGAATCCAACTTTCTCCTTCAAGGATCGACCCTCAAGTGTCGCCATTTCCAAGGCCATCGAGTTCAGCTCCCCTGCGGTAGGGGCCGCCTCGACTGGAAACCTTTCCGGAGCCATGGCCGCACACGCCGCCAAGGCCCGTTTCCCATGTTTCATCTTCATTCCAAGCGGTCTGGAAGTCTCCAAAGTTGCCCAGACCCTATCCTACGGATGTCATCTCATCGAGGTCGGCGGAACCTACGATCAGACCAACCGCCTCGCGACCGAGATAGCATTGACTAGTAACATTGCTTTCGCCAATATTAACGTGCGGCCATATTATGTAGAGGGGTCCAAGACGCTTTCTTTTGAGATATGTGAACAACTCGGGTGGAAAGCTCCTGAACATATAATCGTGCCGGTCGCTTCAGGAGCCCTGCTACATGCTTCTTGGCGCGGATTTAAAGAACTCGAGGAGGTCGGACTGATTGAGGGATGGAATACCAAGATAACGGCGGCTCAGCCAGAGGGATGTTCTCCAGTAGTACAAGCGCTTCTGAAGGGAAAGAACGAGATAACCCCTGTGGAGAAACCAGAGACTATTTGTAAATCTCTTGCCATCGGTGATCCAGCCGATGGATACTATGCCATTCAGGCCATACAAGCCACCGGAGGGACGGGGAGTGCGCCCAACGACGAGCGTATCCTGGATGGAGTTAGGCTCCTAGCTAAGAAGGAAGGGATTTATACTGAGCCGGCGGGGGGGACAGTGGTCGCAGCTCTAAAACAAATCGTAGAGGATGGAGGAATAGATCGGGACGAACAAGTGGTACTCTACATCACAGGAAATGGTCTGAAGACCCAGGAAAGCATAGCGCTCTCGCTCCCCAAACCATTCAATATAGATCCGTCAATAGAGAGCTTCAAAGAGCTCGTGGTAAATCTCCAGACTCCTGGAGTGAGATGGTTGGAGGGGATATAGATGGTGAAAGTAAACGTGAAGCTGTCGGCGATGTTCCGGGACATCGTTAAAGTGAATAATGTAAGTATAGACCTGACAGGAGAGACTGTCAAAGACCTAGTAACCGCCATGATAAACGAGCTAGGCCCCCAGTTAGGCGAGAGAATTCTCGACGCAACGACAGGTGAGTTGAGACGGTTCGTAAACATATTCGTAAACGGAAAGGACATCAGGAATTTAGGGGGGCCCAACACAAAGCTCAATGAAGGCGACGAAGTCAGGCTAATCCCAGCAATAGCGGGCGGGAAAGATTTCATGGGTTTAACCCAAGACCAGATAGTACGCTACAGCCGCCAAATCATCTTGAAGGAAGTCGGCGGAAAAGGACAGAAGAAGCTGATGTCGTCAAAAGTCCTCGTAGTGGGGGCAGGTGGACTCGGCTCGCCCGCTTCCCTTTACCTAGCAGCGGCTGGCATAGGAAAGCTTGGTATAGTAGATGGTGACAAAGTCGATCTCAGCAATCTGCAGCGCCAAATACTGCACGGCAGCCGCGCTATTGGTAAATCAAAGGTCAAATCAGCTCGCGATACAATATCGGGCCTGAATCCTGAAGTAGAAGTCATCATTTATGATGAGCGTCTATGTGCGGAAAATGTGTTCGATATGTTAAATGGTTGGGACTTTGTTATCGACGGCAGCGACAACTTTCCTACCAAGTTCCTCATAAACGACGCCTGTGTAATCGAGAAAGTGCCATTCTCCCATGCAGGTGTGCTCAGGTTCGTGGGTATGACCACAACAATCATACCTCATAAAGGTCCGTGCTATCGATGTTTTGTTCCAGAGTCTCCACCGCCAGGAATGGTCCCAAGCTGTCAGGAGGCAGGGGTACTTGGTACAATCACAGGAATCGTCGGATCAATTCAAGCCAACGAAGCCATGAAGTTCCTCTTAGACTTAAATGGTCTGCTTGTTGGGAAGATACTCTTTTTCGATGGGCAAAGCATGAAGTTTGACGAGTTTGAGGTGAAGCGCAACCACAGCTGTTCATCTTGTGGCGAAAACCCGCTAATCAAAGATCTAACTCAAGTTGACTATGGCCACGTTTGCGAGGTGAGGTCTTAATGCAGGACTCCGGGATAGACAGCACCATCGACATTCGCGGCGAAATTTGTCCCTACACCTTCGTGAAATCGAAGCTTGCGATAGAGGAACTCAAGAGCGGGGAAGTACTTGAGGTAATCTTAGACCACGGCCCGGCGACCGAGAACGTTCCACGCAGCATGGAGACCGATGGCCATAAAGTTCTAGATGTAAAAAAAACAGGTGAACATGAATGGAGAGTTATGATTCGGAAAGGCTAACTTTTAGTTTCATCTGTAAAATAAAACAGTTTTCATAGCTGATTCACACTTAGAAAGCCTTAAATATATAACACTGTTATAAATTATGGGAATAATAATGTCGACAATGTGGGATTTATTTTGCTGCTCTAGTTAGTAATATAAAAATAATCGGAAGGTTTTTGATTACCCGCAAAAGTTTGGTTTTTTTAGTGGGTAAGTTATTGCTATTACCAAGGGTGAGTGGGGGTTTATCGAATGGCCATTGAAACGACTATTGCGATTTTACTGATAGGTGTGGTCGGAAGGTACATAGGTGGAGTAATAGGGATCGGAGGAGCGATAGCCATTTCGCTCGGCGCTCTTACGACAAAACACCTTAAGCCTGAAACTTTAAAGAAAGTTATTGGTACGGCATTATCCTGCTCGGGTATCCATACTAGCAAAAATGGTGGCTTAAATGAAACTATCGAGTGAGAAATATATCAATAAAGAACAAATCGACGCCGATATCCTGATAATAGGCGGTGGTACAGCCGGATGCATGGCGGCCTTCGAAGCGAAACGGTTGAATCAAAAACTCAACGTTATTATCATGGAGAAGGCCCACATCGATAGGAGTGGATGTCTGGCTGGAGGTATGAATGCCATAAACGTCTACCTTCACCCCGGTGAGACTCCGGAAAGCTTCACTCAATACGTAAGATGGCAAGCGATGGGCATCTGCCGAGAGGATCTCACCATGAGCATGATAAAAGAAGTCAACCAAGCCGTCAAAAAGGTGGAAGATTGGGGATTACCTGTTCTGAAGGAAGAGAGTGGGAACTACCTCAAGCGGGGAAGGTGGAATGTTAAGATAAATGGAGAAGCACTCAAGCTAATCCTAGCAAGGTCTGTGGAGAGATCGGGAGCTACCGTGCTCAATCACGTCGTGGCTACCAACTTTTTACTAGATGGAAATCGCGTCGTGGGAGCACTCGGTTTTAGCACCCACGAGCCGAAATTCTACGTCGTCAGAGCAAAGGCCACCATCGTCGCAACAGGGGGCGCGGCTGGTATTTATAGACCCAACAATTCAGGCGACGCCCACCACACGATGTGGTACTCTCCTTTCAACACAGGGGCTGGTTATGCTATGGGCATCCGAGCAGGAGCTGAAATGACAAGTTTTGAAATGCGTTTCATAGCTCTTCGCGTAAAGGATGTCATAGCTCCTACAGGCACCCTCGCTCTTGGTTTCGGAGCATCACAGATCAATGCGAATGGTGAGCAGTACATGAAAACCCGTTATTCTCACCTTGGTGGTGAAGGCGCTCCTACGCCGATTCGGGTTTATGCCCCCACCATGGAAGCAAAGGAAGGAAGGGGACCATGTTACTTGGATACGCGTCACCTCAACTCAGAACGAGCCAACGAACTCAAATCCACTTACCTCGATATGTACCCCCAAATGACTCTCTGGCTCGCCGCGAACCGTATCGACCCCAGCAAGCAACCGATAGAGATCGCGGGAACCGAACCTTATATTGTGGGAGGCCACTGCCAAGCGGGCTACTGGACAAACGATGACAGAAAGACCACATTAGATGGTCTGTTCGCGGCAGGCGATGTTGCAGGAGGGGTGCCCTACAAATTCGTTTCGGGTTGCTGGGCGGAGGGTATAATCGCCGCACGTGCAGCGGTGCAGTACACGGAAGCGAACGGGCACGGTGATGTAGATTCAAATCAGGTCAACCAGGAGGTAGAACGGGCATACGCCCCACTCTCGAGACCCGGACAGACGAGCCAGAGCACGCGCCCGAGGGAAGTCGAAGAGAGACTCCAAAAAATTATGGACAAGTACGCCGGAGGCATCAGCGAGTTTTACGAAATGGATGAAAAACGACTTCTTGTGGCACGAGGAGAACTCCAAAAAATCAAGGAGCTTACCAAAAGCTTGGTAGCGGGCGATTTTCACGAACTCACGCTCGCACGTGATGTTATCGACAGATTAGAAGTCGCCCAGGTGTTGGTAGAACACTTAATCTTCAGAAGGGAAACCCGATGGCCAGCGTATCAGACTAGGCTTGATTATCCAGAGCTCGATGACGATGACTGGCTTTGCTTCGTTAACAGCCGACGTGACCCAGTAACTGAAAAAATCGATGTATTCAAAGTGCCATACGAACAAATCGTACCTGGAGATAGATACAAACCGTAAGGTGTTTAAGATGAGTGTCTTGATTGATCAGAAAAACTGTAACAGTTGCGGGCTCTGCGTTAAGCTTTGTCCCGGTGATTTAGAAGCTCTGGACCCGAAAACGAAAAAGGCATTCATCAGGGACAACTCCGACTGTTGGAACTGTTTGGTCTGTGTCAAACATTGCCCAGTTCAGGCCATCACGCTTAAACTACCTAAATCAATAGCTCACTATGATGCCACACTGATGCCAGAAATGAAGGAAGACATAATCATATGGACCCTAATCGATCCGGATGGAAAAATGGAAAAATTTGAGATTCCGAGAAAAACTGTGGGAGATGGTTAAGTGGATCTCATCAATAGAGTTTTGACTGGACATAAAAGGGAGCGGGTGCTCAGCGAGTTAAAGGAATACCCGTCGATAATAGTGGGCGATGAGCGGATCATGGACGCAGAACTCATCGCCACCGGTGGTTACACTCCAATCGAGGGGTTCCTCACAAAGAAGGATTTCGAGGGAGTCGTTGAGAACATGCATTTGTTGAATGGTTCCCCCTGGACAATGCCCATCGTTTTACCTTTGGACGAGAAAGCAGCCGCCAAAGTCAAAGAAGGCGACGATATAGCTATTTTAGATAAAAACAAAAATCCAATCTCCGTACTTCACCTTACAGAGAAGTTCGATTACGATAAAAAGCGCATGGTCCAGAAAGTGTTCCGTACAACCGATGAGGAGCACCCCGGCGTCGCTAATGTTTACAGTTGGGGCAACGTCATGCTCGGTGGTAAGATTGATCTCGTCAATCGACCGATGCATCCATTCGAACGGCACCACTTCGACCCGGCGGAGACGAGAAAGGAGTTCAGGGAGCGCGGATGGCGCACCGTTGTTGGGTTTCAGACCCGCAACCCCATTCACCGCTCGCACGAATACCTTCAGAAATCTGCTCTCGAAATCGCGGATGGATTGTTAATCCACCCTTTAGTCGGTTGGACACGCGGAGCGGATGTGTCGTCCGAGGTCAGAATCAAAACCTATGAGGTTATTTTAAACAACTACTACCCGCGCAACAGGTTTTTGCTTGCAACGTTGTCTACCGAGATGAGATACGCTGGGCCGAGGGAAGCCATCTTCCACGCGCTTGTACGGAAAAACTTCGGATGTACCCACTTCATCGTTGGGCGCGATCACGCAGGCGTCGGCGGTTACTATGGCCCTTATGATGCGCAGAGGATATTCTACGAGTTCAAGGAGGGTGAGCTTGGAGTGACCCCAATGTTTTTCGAGAACGCTTTCTTCTGCGTTATGTGTGACGCAATGGCGACAGAGAAAACCTGCCCTCACCTTAAGAGCACACGCGTAGCTCTGAGCGGAACCAAAGTGAGGGAACTCCTGCTAGAGAAAAAACCTATCTCTAAGAAAGTTCTTCGCCCCGAGGTGACGGAACTACTGGAAAAATACTATATGACTAATAAAAAGGAGAAAGAGTAGGATGTACATCCCACTCCATATAAACATTCACGGAAAGAAAGTCTTGATAGTTGGATTAGGTAAAATAGGGAAAAGACGCGCTGAGAAGCTATTAAAATATGGTGCAGATGTTGCGGCTATAGAACAAAAAAAAATCCAAGTGAAAAAAATAAAACTTTTTAAAAAAAAATTAAAATGTAATACTATTCCTTCTCTCAGAGGGTACTTCCTCGTCGTGACCTCAACCAACGACCAAAAATTAAACGAAGCTATTGCCAGAAGGGCAAAACGGGATGGATGCTTGATAAACCGCGCCGATCTTTTCAGTGATGGGGATGTGGTTTTTTCAGCTGTCGTAGAAACGCGAGCTGGCATTATATCATTCACAACCCTCGGAAAAAATCCTAAACTATCTAAGTGGACGAAGGAGGTCTTGGAACGTGAGCTTCCCGTATGCTAGGCTCAGGAGATTGAGAAAAAACGATAAGATACGCGATTTGGTGAGCGAGCTTAATCTTGAAAAGCACGATCTAGTGTACCCCGTCTTCGTGAAGGAAGGCCTAACAAGCAAGAGTGAGATAAACAGCATACCTGACCAATATTATTGTTCATTAGAAAACTTGGGTCAAATTGCTAAAGATTGCGAGAACGCTGAAGTGCGAGGATTGCTCATATTTGGAATCCCGGAAAAAAAGGATGCGCTCGGGACAGGGGCATATGCTCAAAGTGGAATCGTGCAAAGAGCCATCAAACTTGTAAAGCAGCAATCTGATATCATCGTATTTACCGACGTATGCCTGTGCCATTACACCATACACGGCCATTGCGGGGTCCTCACTAAGGATGGAGTCGACAACGACCTGACCCTAAAACTACTGGCCAAGACGGCCGTGTCCCATGCTCGCGTTGGGGCGGATTTTGTCTCTCCCTCGGCAATGATGGATGGTCAGGTGAAAACAATCCGTGATGCTCTGGATCAGAAAGGATACGTAGACACAGGGATAATGAGCTACTCCGCGAAGTTCTCCAGCTCCTTTTACGGTCCATTTAGAGAAGCGGTCGAGAGTACTCCAAAACGAGTCAATGGCCTGCCGTACATTGGCGACAGGAGAACCTACCAGATGGATTTTCGTTCAGTTAGCCAAGTTATGCGTGAAATCTCGCTAGATGTCGAGGAAGGCGCCGACATAATAATGGTCAAGCCAGCCTTGCCTTATCTCGATGTAATTAAAGAAGCTAAGAGGAGGTTCAACATTCCACTGGCAGCGTATCAAGTAAGTGGAGAGTACGCGATGATGAAACTGGCAATCGAGCGCGGCCTATTGAACGATAAAAATTCCTTTGTGGAAACTCTTACCTCAATAAAGCGAAGCGGTGCAAACTTTATTATAACTTATGCAGCCATGGATGCGGCTGGGTGGTTGGGTGAAGGTTAAGGTCGGCACGCGGGGAAGCAAACTGGCAATAGCGCAGACACAAATTGTTTTGGAAAAAATAAAAACAACATTTCCCAGCATAGAGCCAAAAATAGAGATCATAAAGACAAGCGGGGATACAAAACGAGAAACGACCAAGGCAGGCACATTCGTAAATGAAATAAACAATGCAGTGTTGCTTGGAAGTATAGATATTGGTATTCATAGTCTTAAGGATCTTCCGACGGAATTACCCGATGGTCTATCCCTACCCTGCATTCCAGAACGTGTATCGCCTAATGATGCACTTGTATCAAGAGATGGCTCAGGCATTTTCGATTTGCCCGAGGGATCAATTGTCGGGGTTTCGGCGCCTAGGAGGCTGGCCGAAATAAGGCACATAAGGCGAGACCTGATCCTTAAAGATATCAGGGGCAACGTTGACACTCGAATCCGAAAAATGGAAGAGGGCCAGTATGACGCCATCGTTACAGCACTGGCGGCGTTGGAGAGGCTTGATCTCCAGGGAGTAGCATCACAAATTTTCGGGATAAAGGAAGTTGTGCCCGCAGCAGGTCAAGGAGCCCTTGCCGTAGTCTGCAGAGAAGGACACGATCTAGTGAACAAATTAACAGAAATAAACGACGTAAGGGCCTATAACGAAACCACTTGCGAACGTTCCTTCCTCGAAAAACTGAACTCTGACTGTAAATTTGCCGCAGGGGCTGTCGCCAGAGTTTGTGAAACGAAAATAAATTTGATATCGGTAATTCACGATGGGGGGAGGGTTTTTCTGGAACTCAGCGGCAAAGACCCCGTGACCACAGGGCAAAAAGCAGCCAGTATTTTGGTGAGATGATTGAATGATGCACAACGTCCGCCTCAATCATATAGAAACATGGAGCGAAAGAATTCCAAGGGCAAGGCGTATCCTAGAGGACTTCTGGAAAAAAAATTATATTCGTGAATACATATATCTCCAGACCTGTAACCGATCTGAGCTATATAGTCTCAGTCATACTCACATTTCGCTAAACGGATTCATCTGCGATGGCGGACCACCCGCGTTCAGGCACCTTCTTAGGGTCACATTTGGTCGATTTAGGAGATCTATATTCCAATGCAGAGAAAGTAAGGAAGAGAGAAGTTGCAAAGGCATTGAAGTTTATGGAAAATAGACCTGCTAAAATAGTTATCGATGACATAAGTAAGTCCATAGTAAAAAAGCTCGGTTATCACCATAGACAGCTTAAGATATTAAAAAAAGGCAGGCCATAAAGAAGGCAAGTTAATGGCAGGGAAAAAAACAGGGAAAGTATACCTGGTCGGCTGTGGCCCAGGACTTCCGGATCTCCTAACAACGCGCGCTTTGATGGCTATCAGAAGAGCCGATGTAGTTTTCTACGATCGACTAGTTGACCCATCGATCCTCAGATATGCGATACGGGCGAAGAAAATATACAGCGGAAAGCAATACGAAGAATCCGGGAAGCAGAAGCGCTTAAATGAGTCCCTGTATCTAGAGGCCAAGAGAGGAAAAACCGTCGTTCGTTTGAAGAATGGCGATCCTTTTATCTTCGGCAGGGGTGGCGAGGAACTTCAATTCTTGCGCGAGCGTGAGATCGATGTCGAGGTCGTCCCTGGGCTGACTTCTTCTACAGCCGTTCCCTCCCTAATAAAGATACCACTTACCCAAAGGGGAATATCCTCTAGCCTAACAATCCTGGCTGGTCACAAGGCAGGAGAGAAGAGGCGTGGATGGCATAATCTAGGGGATACCATCGTAGTTCTGATGGTTTTAGAGAATTTAGAGGACGTGGTCCAACAGCTCATCCGCGCGGGCAAAAAAAATACAACGCCCTGTGCCCTGATAAGCAATGGGGCAACTAAAAACGAAAGGACTGCCGTCTCTAGATTGAGCAGCATCGCGGATTTTTCTAAACGTCTGGACATGAAAGCTCCAGCGATATTGGTCGTCGGTATGGTTGTCAATAGTTTGCTCGACGTCAAAGGAAGGACGGTGGTGGCTTTCAGAACCCGAGGTGAGATAAAAAGAACTGAGGAAATCATATGTCGGGCTGGAGGAAGACCCAAGATCTTCGAGATCGTTGAGATAGTTCCTGCAGAGAAACGGCTAAAGCGATTCGCATCTAAAAAATGGGATACATTAATTTTCATGAGCGCCAGCGGTGTAAGATCAGCTGTAAAACTCTTTGACTTAAGGAAATATAGATTGGTGGCAGTTGGCGGAACTACCCGAAACGAGTTGAGGCTCTGGGTAAATAAACATGTATTCGTCCCCCAAGTGCAAAATATAGATGGAGTTAAGGAACTTCTCAGAGGGAAAAAATGGGGCAGGATTCTAGCCTTCCGATCTCATCTTGCCGAGGAAAAACTGAAGGGTGCAACCAATGTTGGGGCATACCAGGTAATTCCAAAAAATTTGGAGGCATCAGTCAGGGCATATATGCGAATGAGAAGCGACATCACCATACTGACTAGCTCAGGACTACTGAGATACCTTCTGGGTACAGCGAAGAAACTCAGCATGGAAGAGAAATTCTTGAAAAAAATGAACCAGTCATTTATTATATCGCTAGGTAAATGGATAACGAAAGCTGCCACGGAAAACGGTGTACAGATCAATCACGAACCAGCAGCGCCCACCATAGAATCTTTCATTATCTCACATTAGTTAATCGTTTATTTCGCTTAAACATTATACTAGTTTATCCCGCGATTTTAAAATTATTTGGAGAGTCAAATTCCTAGCCGAGAGCACTTGGCATGAACTCGAGCGTGACCAAATTATTTCCAGAACGAAGTACTAATTGGTGATTTCGAGCTCGAACGACACAGGGCCATTATTCGACTTTTCCAAAAAATGGGAAGGGAATATACTCTACAGCTTTTTTATTTTCACAACCCAATTCTTCGGCCCCTCTTGTTCGTATTCCCACTCATACTTATCCTTATGTTCCGCCTCAAACTGGTATCGAAGCGGTTTCGGATCATGGTCATTTATAATCTTCAAAATTTGTCCTACTTCTAAACTATACCACATACTAAAAATCTTCTCGTGCCTTTCAGAAGGTGGCATCGGTCTTAAATCTAACTCGAAAATTTTCGCCGCTCCCTTATAATCTTCCGGGGTGAAACAACAGTACCCAATCTTATCGCAACCCTTCTTAACCTCCTCCCACTCATCCTGGCCTAGTACTTGAAGCGCAATCTGGTAGAGGATATTATCTTCCTTAAAAATGTGACTTTCAAGCTCCCCAATAAGATAATTCCCCAATTGAATTGCCTTCGTTCTAAACTCATTAAAGCTATGATCTTGGTAATTATGAACAAGCTTGTAGAGGTTTTGCTTTCTTTTTCTGAATTCCGCATGATCCAGCTTCATGATCTCTGGAGGTTCAACTATATTGTGTTTTTCCAATTTAGGAAATAAAACTTCCTCCTCTCTCTGATGATGACTTTCAGCTTCTACCAGATGGTGGGAGATATCTTGTATTTTTTCCAGATCCCCGCCCATAGCTTCAAATGAATCTTTCCCGTTTATACTTTTCAAGATGGGGCCCAATTCATTTAAACTATCGAGAATAACCTTGTGTTCTTCCATGAAAGTATGTACAGGGTGCGGCGCAGTTACCTCCATTCTCTTGGAGACAAGATCGTCCCTCGCGACCTCAAGGTGAATATCGCATAAACTTTTTTTTATTTCTCCATGAGAAACGCCCCCCCTTATTAATTCTTGCTCTAATACCCCTAGAGTTTCGGCATCAACCGCTTGGAGAATAGCCTTAACTTTCTCTCTGGTTTCACTGGATACCCCCCCACCTTTTAATTCCGTTAACAATTTTTTAAAATTCTCTTTCGTATCCTCCTTAGGGGCAACCCTTTTCACAATCAAAATCCACTTCTCGGGACCTTCTTTTTCATATGAAACCTCAAATTCGCCCTTAGCTTTCAGGACATGGACTAGGGGTAAGGGGTTAAATTCCGCGATTATCCTCAAGAAATCCCCGGTTTTAAGTTCGTTAACACCGGGGAAAATTAACTTTCCCTTTTCGTCATGTCCTAATCCCGTTACATCAATTGTTTTTGCTGAGTTCATCCTAAAGTTACCTCTCTTCTAGTTTTAACCATCTATCAATTTCTTTGCCCCCTAAAAGTATATATTTGACTCTTTCCATCCAAAGCTTTTGAAATTCTTTTCTCTCTCCATCTTTAGCCGCATCCCAGATAACTTTCTCCAACAACTCCCTCATCTTTTTTCCATTGCCATCAGGAAAGGAAATTTCTTGTAGATAAAATTTAACCAGAACGGCCTGATTATTGTTCAACCTCCTTAATTCAAAACATAATGCCTTGGGGTCAATTTTCTGGGGAACGAATTTGAGCAAGTCCTTTCTCTTGAATTTGTACCCCAGACCTCTAAAGCCTGTGATTGGAGCAGCACCGGTTAAGAAACTAAATACCTGACTCATGACACCGTAGACTCCCTCATCCGGTTCCCCAAACACCGTGACTTGAATCTCCCCCCTTACAGGAATTTCATCAGGATAAAGTTTCTCCAGCGCTTTTTGGCAGCATAGATATGCACCCGCCACGGTAGGGCAAGCGTGTCCGGACATCTTTATCACGTCGATAAAAGTATAATCCAAAACCACTCCATCCTCGAACGCCCCCAAAGTTTCTGCTAATGGTTCCCTGAACTCAATGGCTTTCACTTCTTTTAGAAATTCCTTGAAATCATCACTCATAATTATAAACTCTCTTTATCTAATGAATAAAGTAGCACCTTGCCGAACAAATCTTATGGTTTGAGATCACGAACGCTCCCAAGAACCGGATATTATCCCCGTCGCAGAATCTTAAATCTAGGGTTAGCCATACTATCACGGTTAAGCGGATAAATTAACGCAATTCCTCGTAAGTAGGATAGATCTCATTTCTAACATTATCCTGCCTTATGGACGTAATTCTCATAACTTCCTGAGTGGGATATCTCAGAAAATAATGTTTCCCGCATCTTACCCAATTTATAATCATTCATAACTGGTTTCGTATCTTTAGAAATGGTAGAACATACCTTCACGTTTCCATCCCACTCCATTGGTACTAATATTTTGAAAACATGAAATAAATATCTTATGTGTTCAGAGATATCCTCCACGGACTTTACGAACTCTTTTGTGAAGTGCATAGAAAAACTGATAAAAATTCCAAGGACGGGGTATGCGCAATTGGATAAATGTAGGCCAAACGGAGATGATTATTGCAACCATCTGGTAATCCTCGAAACCGCTAAATAAATGAAAATTAAAAAAAATGGCGAATAGAATGCCTAAAATTGAGATAATCAAGGAGTTTAGCGGCGACATTAAGAGCTTAAAAAAACCGACGGTAATCAAATTTATCTGAGTTGGGATTTGCACGTTTATCTTATACGTATCAGAAGTTACGCGTGCGCCCAAGTCGAAAATTTTTTCGCGACTAAATACACTGCAAAAGCGCTTGAAGTTTGAGCGAAGGATGAAACCGACTAAGATAAGAGGTGATGAAGCTCCGCTCTTCAAGCAAAAGTTATATTTTAATATAATCTTCTTATAAAATTGACTTGATGTAAATTATTTAGGCGATATGTTATGACGGAAATCTCGTTGGAAATAAAGTCAGACGATATAACGCGGTTCGCTGATAAGTTCTCGCTCGGTAGGGACCGTGGAATGGGTTCCAGTCAATTTCTGAGAATAAAAGTAGCTGGTGGGATTCTGACCTCGGAGCACTTACTGGCGATAGCTGAAATTTCCGACCAGTATGGTAGAGGGTATGCCGAAATAACCGATCGTCAGGATATACAACTCCACTGGATTCAGGGGAAAGATGCCTTAAAGATTTTCGCCAAGCTCGACCAACTGGGTTTTACCACCGACAAATGCGGTCAGAGCTTCCCTGGGGCACGCTACGGAGATACCCGCAACGTGGGTGTCTGTCCGATCTCTGGATTGAACAAACACGAGCTCATCGATGTAGCCCCAATTGCCAAAAAAATCAACGACTTCTTCATAGGAAACCACAATTACCTCGACATGCCACGCAAGTTCAAAATCTCGATTACAGGCTGTGAGCTGGGCTGCACCCGTCCAGAGATACAGGACCTGGGTCTGTTCGCCCTCAAAAAAGATGGAAGGATTGGATTCGCGGCAATATTAGCCGGGTCATTGGGACCATCGATGCCGGGACCAAGGCTCGGTAAACCTCTGGGGGTCTTCATCTGTCCGGAAGAGGTATTCGATGTCGCCAAAGCAATGGCGGATCTTTTCAACGAACACGGCAACCGCGAGAGCAAGCCGAGAGCCAGGTTCAAGTGGTTAGTCGAGGGATGGGGGCTGGAGAAAATAAGGGATGAATTTGAGCGAAAGCTCGGTAGGAAACTAGAGCGTTTTGATCATGGCTATCCGGATATCAGCGGCGAGGAGCACGTCGGCATTCAAGAACAGAAGGATGGGTTGAATTTCATATCTGTGCCGGTAATCGGAGGTAAGCTCTCAAGCGAGAAACTCAAAAAAATAGCAGACATCGCCAAAAGTTACGGAAAAGGAGAAATCAGGATAACTTCCTATCAAAACTTCATATTGCCACATATTCCGAAGGAAAAACTTGACGAAGCACTCAAGGAGTTCAAGAAGATCGACCTGCAGATGGAAGTAAACTCTATGCGCTTTGTTATGGTCGCATGTGCATCCGACTTTTGCGGCAAGTCCGTGGAACCACACACCAAACAGATGGCTGGAAAAATATTGGAGCATCTTGAGAACCGTTTCGGGGACAAACTCGGGGATATGAAGCTCTCGGTCAGAATATCCGGATGCATGCACGACTGCGGGCTGCATCAAATAGGTCACATCGGGCTATTGGGGGTGAAAGAAGCTGGAGGAGAATCTCCGAAGCAGTTCTACAACTTGTCCATATGTGGCGAGCTGGGGAAAAATGCCTCCCTTAGCCATCCGATTGCTCGAGTGTTAAAGCCCGACAAAGCAATATCTGCGGTGGAGAATTTGGTCGAGGCTTATCTGAACGATGGTTTCAAGGACTTCAGAGAGTTCTACCGCGGCCACAAATTGGAAGACCTAAAAACTATCGTGAGTAAGGAGAAATGATGATGCAAAAAGGAAGCGTTTCGTTAAAAAAGGTCGAGGAAGGAAAATACTCGATGGATGTGCGCGGATATACCTGCCCATACCCCGAAATCTTCGCGCGTAGAGGTATGGATACCATTGCTCCAGGAGAAATTTTCGAACTCACAACCGATAACGTCCAATCCTGCGAAACCATCCCGACGACGGCCGAGGAGCTGAAGTACAAGGTCCTCGAGGTCAAGAAAATAAACGCACAGGATTGGCGGATATTAATACAGAAGCAATAGCTATTGCCGGCGAAAATTATTGTATTTCTGGATAGAATTAATTTTATAGTCTGGTCTCAACTTAAGGTGAGGAACGTATGCCAATCACCGTAAAATTCTTCGCCAACTTCAGGGAGGCTGCTGACAAGAAACAGGAAAAAGTTGATGGCGTTGATAACATAGCTTCTTTGCTCAACGATCTGTCCAAGCGGTTCGGGGAAAAAATGGCAGGGCAACTCTACGCCCAGAACGGACGGGAACTCAACAAAGCCGTGAACATCTTGGTCAATGGGAAAGGGATAACAAGCACTGATATATCTCTGAAGGATGGGGATGTCGTTACGATATTTCCGCCGGTTTCCGGTGGGTCGTAAAGGTTATTGCTAGCTTACGACGACCTCGAGTTCTTCGATCTTGTCTTCTTTCATTGAGAATGCCTTACTCTCGAAAACACGATCTTCACTCAATCCCAAGATCAACCAGGCCAAGTTCTGCCAGTACTTCATGAAGTCGGCGTCTCGGCTGCTAACGAAGGCGTGAAGGTTCGGATGAGAGTGGTAGATGCCCACAAGACGCAGACCGCGCTTTTCGGCCTTGGTATGTTCTACGTAGACGAACTCCGGATCGGCTTCGAACGCCACCGGAGAGCCGGCCATATTCTTACCATTCACTACTTCTTTCACCTCAACTCTGTCCTGGTCGAACGTGCCGATGAAAAGTCCATAACATTCAAGAGGAAAGGTCTTGAGGGCGTGAGCCTCGATCTTCTTCAAGTCTGAACTCTTGATCATGAGCTTCATTCCATCACTTCGAAAAAGTTTGACCAACCTGCTCCAGCCACATGCACATCGCACAGTCCTCGCTCCGTAGCGGTGGGGTAGACAATTCCAGGATTTCCTTGGCTCGCGCGAGAACGAGTGGAATACGGCTCGAGTCGACCTTGGTCCCAACCGCTGTAATTCTAAACGGAAAACTGTCCTCCAAAATATCGCCTTGCTCGGGCGTGAAGTACAGCAGCACTCCCTCCGACACTGGCCTATAGCCATTCCGCTCAAGCAGGTAGGCGTAACCGTCTAGCTGCATCTGGTAATAATCCGGAACCTCATCGCGGGGCTTGCCCGTCTTGTAGTCCAAGATGTGGTAATTTCCGTCCTTTGTCTTTGCCAGAGCATCGAGCTTCCCCACCACAGTGATATCGGTGACCGAATCGATGGCTCTCAGCGTCTTGCTCGCATCGATAAAGGTGCCGCGCACGGGAAACCACTTGGGTAAATTATCACTGCCAATGAACTGCTTCATGTAGTTTTTAATCACTGAGTCAATCTGGGCAGGGATGCCTGGAAAGATGGACGGTGCAGATCCTATGCGCTTAGAGAGCCAAAAACAAAGCGGACATTTCAGGACGGATTGAAGACGGGTAGCACCTATTTTAATCGATTCGGCCATACCAATCCTATTAGTATGTACGCCTTCTGTTTTAAACCGAATACGGCCAAGCTTATAAAAAAACTTTTTTATTTGGGGATTTGGGACCTTTGCTTTGTTTACTAGATAGCCACCAATTTATAATGACGGTAATTTCATTTCTTTTTTAAATATACGAGCCAAAGAAAATATTGTACGATATTCGATCCGCCTCAATAAGGCTGAAAACTATGGTTTCAAAACATCGTATTTAAAAGTTGTATATCTTGCTGAAGTAAATTTTTCAATGTGACTTAACTAGATTAGGAATTAAACTCCACAATAGAGACCAATTCCGCGCCTCATCTCGCTCCAGACAAACAACGCCACCCCGTTTAAATCTGACGACGTTTCGCTCTGGATTTCCCGCCAGCAGTAAACCAGCAAGGATGCTAAGGTGTGGAAGGTGGCCGACCAGCACCAAATCATTTTCTTCTTTCCGCAGCCTATCTATCCATGGTCTAGGGTCGTCCAATGGCGCGAGTTCACTCACTCCTTTAGTATCTTCTTCGGATGAAATTCCCTTGGACAGCAATTCAGCCGTCTTACGGGCGCGAACCTTCCCACTGTGGTATATTTTGGAAACCTTGATTTTCCTGGACTTCAAAAAAGCCGCCATTCTCTTTATGTCCTCCACACCACTCTCGGAAAGATTCCTAGCCGGATCTTCTTCTCTGGATATCGCATGGGCATGTTGTACCAGGTACAACCTCATAACACTCAGACCCCTATTTCTTGCCATATCTGTCCACGAATACTACATCCTTCAGCTCTTTACGATATGATTTAGGGGACGCGACAGAAAAACCTATCGCCACCATGGAAAGCAAAATCTTGTCTTTAGGTACGCCAAGCATCTTCTTCACCTTTTCCTGATACCCGGACTCGTAAGACCCGATCCAGCAGGTGCCCAGCCCCAGGGCGTGAGCTGCCAAAATCATGTTCTGGGTCGCGGCCGCCCCATCTTCAACTGGGTGGGATGCCATCGCCGGATCGACAACCACGGCTATTCCCAGAGGAGCATTGGGCAGGAAATCTGCCCAACTGGCCGCATCGGCAATCTCCTTACGGAGCTTCTGGTCCTTGATAAGGATGAAACCCCAAGGCTGGGAATTATCACTCGAAGGCGCCCACCTACCAGCATCCAAGATCTTTTGGATAATCTCCTCAGGTATGGGTCGCTCCTCGTACTTCCTGATACTCCTCCTGGTCCGAATAGCTTCTAAGACATCCATTCATTCACCTACCATAAACTTGTTCTATCAGAATTATTAATGTTTCAAACCAACCTAAAATCGAGTTTGATGAGGTTCATGGAACTAACCGCGCTGGGAGAAAAGATTCAATCCACAACCAATCGAAATGAAATGGTCGAGTTCGCGCCAAATTTCATCAAGCGACTTTAGCTGGATGAAGTAGAGTCAGCAGTGTATTTAAAGTGCTCTTATTTTTGAACTTTATAATAGAATCCACCTGCTTTCATGGTTTTTCAGTGGCTGATATTTTCTAACGCCAAACTTCTGAGCCAAAAGACAACGTAAACCATTTAGAAATACGATGTTAGTATTGTTGGGGATTGAATGTTAGCACAAGTTGGATATTCGCCGCCTCGCGGGGAGAGCCCACAGAGAAACTTCGCCACGATGATAATGGGGATGGCACTGATAGCAATAGGCGCTATTCTGATAAATCAAGGGATGAACGCCGTCCAGACGGAAAGTGCCTTGATCGTCGGGGTTGGTTTGATGGCGGCTGGCGCACTCTTTATCTTCGCCGGTGCCAGCAAAATATGTCCGGACAATATATGGGCAAACATTGGATTATTGGTCATTGGAGTCTTATTATTGGTAGCCAGCGGACCACAACTGGCTAAAGATTTGGAGAAAGCAGTTTTCGGTATTGGCCTCACGGTTGTCGGCATAGCACTAATCGTAGTGGGAGTTCAAGTGGCGAAGAAAGGCTGGGGTAAATATACAGAGCGCCCTGATGCCGAGACAACACTACCTAAACTGAGTAAACTTTAAAAAAAGATAAGGTTGTTCTAGCAACCGATATTATCGAACTCGATTATTAAAAGTGGTGATTTCCAGATAATGAGCTTGCCAGTGGCAAACGATTGAACGCTGCCGCCAGATGGCAACAGATGAGAAACCCAGCTAGTTCAATTATAAAGATTCATTGACAATTTAAATTGTGAAAAAAATTCTGTTCGTTTGCGTGGAAAATTCATCCAGGAGCCAGATTGCTGAGGCATTTTTTAATAAGCTGTCTAAGACGGCTGAAGCAAGTAGCGCCGGGACCAGACCTGCTCTCTCTGTGAACCCACTTGCGATCTATGTGATGAAAGAGATAGGAATTGACATCGGCAATAACCAGCCAAAGATGATGACACTTGAAATGCTGGATGCCACCGACAAGGTAATCACCATGGGTTGTATGGTCGGAGATGTCTTCCCCGCACCAATCGTTGAGATTGAAGATTGGGGTATTGAAGATCCAGCCGGTAAGGGCATTGAAAAATTTCGAGAGATCAGGGATAAGATAAAGCGAAAAGGAGAGCTTTTAGTCAAAGATTTAGATCGATAACGACAGCTGAGAATCTACTTTGACTGGCTGAATATTGACTGCGAATATTTTTATTGGTATAAAGGAACCTTCTTGCGAAGATTGAGATGAAAATTATCCACATATCAGACTTGCACTGCGGGGAACACCACACCACTCCCCAAACGCTCAAGACGGCAATAAGTGAGATAAATGGCATGAAACCCGATGTCGTCGTGGTCACCGGTGATCTAACTTGGAACGGACTCATGGAGGAGTACAAATCGGCAAAGAATTATTTAGATAAAATAAAATGCAAGTGTCTCATCGTGGGCGGTGGAAATCACGATTATAAACTCACTGGATTCTTGCTCCTGAAAAGGTTTTTCCCCAGGCCCGAATTGCTGGTGACGAAAGATGTAGTAGTTTCCTACATTTCAACTTCTAGACCCGACAGGGATGATGGAGAGGTCGGGGCCAGACAGCTCCTTTGGCTTCAAGAAGTAATGAACAAACACAAAAAGAAATTTAAGATCGTCGCCATGCACCATCATTTAGTGCCTATCCCCGACACAGGAACTAAACAAAATTTGGTCTTGGATGCTGGCGATGTACTCAGAACATTGATCAAAAGCGACGTGGATTTAGTTTTATGCGGGCATAAACACCGCCCGTGGAAAACGAGAGTTGAAGATATGTCTATCCTCAACGCGGGCAGCATATCCTCACGCAGATTGCGTGGTTTTTTTTCCAACTCCTACAACATAATAGATGTTAGAGGAAATTCATTCCACGAAGAGCTAAAGGTTATTGGGAAAAAGAAAATGAACTTTGGAGAGATATTGCGAGGACATGATGGAATATCGACCTATGAAAGCTAGAAAATATTTCAATAATTTAGGCTCTGCTAATTACATTTGTGTAACCTGCGGCAGAGATATCACCAGCGCCCACAGTTGATGTAAAACTTCTTGCCAAGAAACAAGGAGTAATCGCGAAATTAAAGTTTTTTTCGCTGCTATATTTTTTTGCGAAATCTTTAACTTTTGCCAGACCTTTTTCGGAATAGTTTCTAGTCTTTTTTCGATGTTCTAGTCCCGCCAATGTTGGAAAAGTTCCATTTTCTACTCTATAGACTCCTGCAGCTGCCGAGGCAATTTGTGCTTCCTCAAGTATATTTTTCTCGTACTTTTTGCTAAGCGACATCTGATAATCCAGAGAATGAAGCCAAACAGTATTAAAGTTAGATGATTCCAAAATTTTACTCATGGTTTGAAATTCATCCCCAGCAGTAATATCAAGCGCTTGTGAAATCTGAAGTAGCTCGCCTTGATTGAGAGAAAGAATATCAAAAAGAGAATAAATTTGATAAATAAGTTTTCTATCTTTGTTTTTGAAAGAAGCTAATCCTCCCGCATCGGTGAAAAACGGGGAATCAACTATTTGACGAATCTTCTTCATCCTTGTCTTTACTAGATCGAGATCCTGGTCATTTATCCCGTTGGCGAACAGAACATGCCAACCGACTAAGTTAATCATATCTAGCTTACCATATTTGTCTAGAACCTGTTTCAAAACGTGGGGAAATTTTTGTATATAGGAACGTAGTTGCTCAATTCTTCTTCCTTGCCCCTCGCTTAGAATATATCTGTTTGAATCCACAGCCTGCAAGATATAGGAGGTGGGGTAAAGATCCTCAAAAGATTGGGCAAATGAAAAATCTACATTTTCATAAAATTTACCACAGTATTCATGTAGCGCCTTTATTTGTTTTGGGAAGAACGCGCCCAAAAAAATGACATTTGAGTCCAACGCTTGTAGTGTTGTAGATTCTAACGCCGCATTTCCCCCTAAAGTGCTCTTAACTTCCGCCCCCATGTCTTTAGCCTGTTTTAAAAGTTCCCGAGCTTCGTCCTTTTTTCCATCAATGGATACTTCATCGCCCTTGCCGCCAGACACCGTTTTAAACGCCTCCCATACGTATTCGGCAAGACCACCACTGTAATTCTGGGAGAACTTTCCGAATTCATCAATGCTGGAGAAAGTGATCCATGTATCAAGGGTGGATTCAAACCCGACTGTGATTGTTGGCACGTGATTTTCATGCGGCAATTTGTGACTCTCCCTTTTTGATGTTAGACGATAATAGCTATTAAAAATATTTCGTTGAGGGTAGTTGTAAAACAAATCTGCTTAATTATGAAAAAGTAATTTCAACCGAAGAAAACTCTGGCGGTTTCGTAAAGCTTTGGGTCTACAGTTTTCGAATTGCCCATGGCCTCTTTAAGTGGCACGGTGACTATATCCTTCCCTCTGAGTGCAACCATCTGACCGAACTTGCCCTCATTCACGAGATCAATCGCCGCTAAACCAAACCTCGTGGCGAGATTCCTATCAAGGGCGGTGGGAGACCCTCCACGCTGCAAGTGTCCGAGCAACACGACCCTCGTTTCAAAACCTGTTTTTTTTTCAATTTCTTTTCCCATGAAGTAACCAACACCTCCTAGCCTTGCGTGACCGAACTCATCCAAACCATTGTCGTAGGTTACATCTTGGCCTTTGAGTTTAACTCCCTCTGACACAACGACTATGCTAAAGTTCATACCTCTCTCCCATCTCTTAATGACGCCATTGCAGACTTCGTCGACGCTGGTTGGAACTTCGGGAATTAATATGAAATCCGCCCCGCCAGCGAGTCCTGCCTCTAAAGCTATCCAACCGGCATGTCTCCCCATTACCTCAACCACCATAACCCGG
>CAYFIY010000006.1:0-50413 GCA_964343275.1 Hadarchaeota archaeon (SeqCode) | reverse complement strand
GTAAAATATATGTCAGTGGGAACGCTTGTGCCCCCTTTACAATGGCAGGAATTTTGATCGGAGCTGAACAATTAGCTTACTCTCTCGTAAAAGATCTCGACTTTGTAAAAAAATGTATGGATTTCAGCCTTAGGCATGCAAAAGTTTGGATTAAAGCGCAAGTAGATGCGGGTGCGGATCAAATAATTACGTGGGACCCATTCGGTTCTGGGGACCTGTTTTCTGTAAAACACTACAAGGAACTTGTATTACCCTACGCCAAAAAAATTTCTGAAATTATAAAAAGATTTGGGGGAAAATACGCTCATCACTATCATATTTGCGGAGACACCAACGACAGGTTATCTGAGATAGGTGAAGTTGGGGCGTCCATTGTAAGCCTAGACGAAAAAGATGATATGAACTTGGTCAAAAAAACATTAGGGGTAAAAACTTGTTTAGCCGGGAACGTGAAAACAAATACACTTCTTATGGGTACACCAGAGCAGGTGGAGTTAGACACCAGGGAATGTGTGAAAAAAGCGGCTCGGGGCGGAGGTTATGTCATTTGGCCCGGATGCGATGTACCCCTGGATTCCCCAGTGAAAAACGTGGAAGCAATGGTGAAAGTGGGCAGAGAGCATACATATCCCATATGTTTCCACTAATTAAATCCGGGACTAAAAAGGAGGATGAAATGGGTAAGTTCAATGTTAACGTCGCAGGAGCCACTGGCAGGGACGCCCGACTGAAAGTTATGCTGATGGCTACGAAAGCAATATCGAGGACGCAGTCGTGGAGGCAAAAATAATCATGGAGGTCGAATGGTGGTTTCTTTCTGGGAGGTTCTGGATCGCGCGATAAACACCGGCCCGATGCTCGAGCCTAAGGAATTCGACATGTTGATTTTTAATAAAGTTAGTGAGCTTATCAAAGAATATGATATTCACTACGATTCAAACAAACCTGTGCCAGACGACGATAATTTGGCAGACGATCTCTTTGAGGCCGGATTGAGGCTATATTTGGATACTGGAACCTACTGTCTCGGTAGTCATAGGGTGATCAAATTCACCGAGGACGAAATCAAGGAAGCGCTCAAAATGGTTCCCTCTAGATTACTCATAGGTGAGGGTGCCGAAACCAAATGGCTTGAGAAGAGGGAGATCGAGGACAGGAGACCTCCTCTGAACCTAGGCGGGGTGATAGAGAGCAACCCTCAAGAAGGTGAAATTTTCGTAAAGCTCTATCAAAGCATAGCCCAAGAGAAAGTAATTGACGGTATTTATTGGGGTCCGCCGTTCACCATCGAGGGTAGGGGGTGGCGCACCGGATCACCGTTAGAGTTGCACGCTGGAAGATGCGCAGCCGCTTGGGTCCGAGAAGCTCTTAGAAGAGTTGGAAGGCCCGGTCTGCACCTGATCTCAGCATGCCCAAGTGGAGTTGCAGATATTGCGGCTTGCGACCCTGACCACGGCACTAGGCGGTCGGACGCTATAGCGATCCCCACAACCACTGAGTTAAAGGTCGACTACGATTCGTTGACTAAAGTTGCTTTCTCAATTGACTATGGTTGCTATCGCAACCCATACTGGCTCCCCATGATCGGCGGTTTTGCAGGGGGACCTGCGGGTGCAGCTATAACCGGAGTTGCTGGTGCATTCCATAGTTTATTAACTTGTCAAACTAGGTTGTCGGGATATAACGATATCTCAGCGACCTTTTTTGGACCTCCGGGCAAGACTTCGATTCATTCAGAAACTCACAGAAATACTACTTGGGTGACTAGCTTGGTGATTCAGTCACTCTCCCGAAACACTGACTTTATAAACGGGAGAGGGGCCACGACAGTCTCAGGTCCGGGGAGCGAGATGATGTTTCTTGAAAATGCTTCTTCAACTATTTCTGCCGTAGTTTCAGGAGGGCATATACTTCAAGGAATAAGAAAAGCAATATTGGTCAAGCCAAATCAGGCGAGCGGTCTAGAACCAAAATTCCAAGGTGAAGTGGGAAAGGCAGTAGCAGAACTGAAGCGGACCGATGCAAATGAGATAGTTAATGCCCTGTTAAATAAATTTGAGGATAATTTTGCTTCTGCCCCCCAAGGTAAGAGCTTCGAGGAGCTTTACGATTTAAAAACATTAACCCCAAAGAAAGATTATTTGGATGTATATCTGAAAGCTAAAGAGGAACTAGTGGATTTAGGAATTAATTTTCAATAATATTTAATTGGCAAAAAAAACGATTAAAGCCAATTTTTTACCGCTCGGAAAAACATCTAAAAAAAATCGTTAACTATTAATTCGTTTTTTTGCATTAAATCATTTCTTTTTCTTTTAGTGCTTCTAGGACTTTTTCCGGCGTGATGGGTATATCTCTAAATCTTATGCCTATTGCATTGTATACCGCATTGGTAACCGCTGCAGCTATAGGATTTATTCCAACTTCAGAAATGCCCTTTGCGCCAAGCGGTCCGTCAGGTTCGTATGTATCTGTGAAGAAAACCTCAATATTTTTCAAACTCGGCAGATCCGAAGCGGTGAGCATTTTGAAATCCGTCAGATATCCTTTATTAAGCATTTCTCCAGTCTTCTTGTTATACTCAGTATCTTCAATTAACGCATAACCAATCCCTTTGTTTAGCCCTCCGTGAAGCTGCCCTTCGGCCAATCTAGGATTTATTATAGTTCCTGCATCACAACCGATTATTGCTCTTAGGGGCTTGACATGCCCGTTTCTGATATTGACCTCGACCTCCATAAAACAACCCAAGTAAGAAGGGGGACGGTTCAGTGGTTGGTAGCTGTCAACCGAAGCTATCGTGCCCCAGTTTTTTTGCCTGGCCGTTTCCGCTACCTCTCTAATGGTCACTTCTTTTCCTTTTGTCCCCTCAACATATACTAAACCTTGCCTGATTTCATCGTTCGGCTTGATATTTAACGCATCCGGAGGGGCCCCTATAATTCTAGACGCGTATTCTAACAGCTTATCCCTTACTTGGCTTGCCACCTTTTTCGCGGTTAAACCTCCAACATATACTCCCCTTGAGGCATGAGTAGCGACGTCATATGGGGTCGTGCTCGTGTCCGCCGGAGAAATACTGACATTGCTTAATGGGACACCTAATTCCTCTGCAACTATTTTCGCGCATGCAGTTACTGTTCCGCCTCCGTGATCCATTAGCGGAGTGACCAAATCGACTGTTCCATCTTCATTTATTTTTATCATTGCGCTTGAATAATCCATCCTTATTGGCAATGGAGCTCCAACACCTGATACATTCTCCCCAATTGATATCCCGATGCCTCTTCTAATGTACCCTTTCTGTTCTCCTCGGTTTGGCCTATTTTTCCAACCTATAAGTTCAGCTCCTTTCGTCAATATCTCTTCCATGCCGCAGCTCTTTATTTGAACCATTACCTCAGCTCCAAGATGATACATGTCCCCTAACCCAACATGATTCTTTAACTTCAGTTCTATTGGGTCCATATGCAGTTTCTCCGCGAGGTCATCTATCTGAGATTCAACAACAAAGTTGACTTGCGGGTTTCCCCACCCGATCATTGCACGCGCAGGAACTTTATTCACGTAAACTGATATTCCCTCAAATCTCAAATTGGGTAATTTATAATGGTTGGCCCACATCCCTGGCATGGCGGTCAAAATAGCTTGGGCCTGGGTATTGTATGCTCCGCAATCTATAACTACTTCCATCCTCCCTGCTACAAGAGTGCCATCCCTTTTAGCCCCTAGTTTGTATCTTGTTGTCGAAGAATGCCTACAGTGATCATGCATATCTTCTTCTCTAGTGGAGACAAGCTTGACTGGGCGTTGGGCTTTCAGAGCCAATGCCACACATATGGGGATTATAGAATTCAAATGCAGACTTGAACCGAAAGATCCACCTATTGATAATTTAATAACATTCACTTTGCTCAGCGGTATCCCGAATATTTCACTAAGTAATATTCGCGTGCCGTGTATGCTCTGGGTAGTCGCCCAAACTATTATGCCGCCGTTCGGCTCAGGTTGACAGACAACCGATTTCGTCTCCAGTTGAGCGTGGTAGGGGCGACCAGTTTTATATTCGTTCTCTATTATAACATCGGCTTCGTTGAAACCCTTTTCGATATCACCAATACTCAATTCAACTTTTGTGGCCATATTGTTCTTTATTCTTGTTTTCTTATTTTTTATTATAACAAAATCGTGTAATGCGGATTTACTTGGTCTCATAGATTCAACGGGATCAAATATCGGCTCTAGGACTAGGTATTCGGCTTTAACGAGTTTTAGTGCCTTTTCCGCTTCCCTCTCAGTATCCGCCGCAATCGCGGCAATGGCATCGCCTACATAAAGTGGTTTTTCTGTTAGAACTTTTGTATCTTTTACGGTTTCCTTAGGAAAGAAAGGACAATACATCTTTTTTGGGGTATCTTCGAACGTGATACAAATTGCCCCCATTTTCTCAGCCGCCTTCAAGTCAATACTCTTTACTTTAGCATGTGGATAGGGACTCCTGAGGACTTTAGCATGCAGCATGTTGGAAAGAGCGATATCAGAAGCATACTTTTCCGAACCAGTTACTTTTGAAACTCCATCCTTCATAGGAAATCTTTTGCCAACCACATGAAATTTTCCAATGGTCATGTTTCATTTTATTTATACATTTAACTTAAATCTTATCGCGTTAGTTTAGTGGCACACAGTACTTTATCACAACAGTAAGAACAGAAGTTGTTCAAAACTAATAATGATCTATGGACTTGGCAAGTTAAATTCTGAAGGCTTGGCGCCGTACGCGACAAAAGCCGTGAAAGAGGTTGAAAGGTTATTAAAAAGTTACGAATAGAGTTAACGGAGATCGCATGACGGTTTTACCTCCAATTTCTAAAAAACGTCTGAAAGAGTCTTGTCGCAGGGCAGCTGGGGCACGACGGGGCGAAAAAGTAGATAGGGTTCCAATTCTCATCTGGAGTTGTGGGGCGCCAGCCAAGTTTTTTGGATACCCCATCAAAAAAATATTAGACGATTTCAAACTTAATGCTGAATTAACGCTTTCTTCGTACGAAGCTTGGGGGTGGGATGTTCCGCCTTTCATATGCGGTGAAGGTTACCTAAATAGTGGCACGGAAGATATCGGCGGTAAGCTTGTCTTCCCAGATGATAATTTCTCACTCCTTATAGAGCCCGCATGTAAGACTGCGGAGGACGTAGAGAGGTACGAAATACCCGACATTCAAGAGATGCGTAAGCGAGGAGCTATGGACAGAGAAATTGAGGCTTACAACTACGTTAGGGATAAATACGATTTTGAACCTCCATGGTTACCAACGACATGTGGTACTCCAACAATTAATGGCAACTTTGTGAGCCATGAAAATATGTTTAAATGGATGGCGACTGATCCCGCTCTTGCAAAGAAGGTAAATAAAATTCACACTGAACTACAGTCGATGAGAGTGAAATACGCGATAGAAGAAATAAACCCGACACGCCCTGCCATGATTTTCGTAACCGATTTCGCTGATGAAGTGATGTCACCAAAACATTGGGAAGAATATGTCCTACCAGTCTACAACGAATGGGCAAAAGTAGCTAAAGAAAATGGATGCACGCTTATGTACCATTTGTGTGGAGACACAGGCTCGTTTTGAAGCAGGGTCTAGTGGATAAACTTCATAACGTAGGTTTACTGCACATATGTTCTGAAGTTGATATCAAAGAGGTCGTTGAAAGGTTCGGGGACAAATATCTTATTGCCGGTAACATGCCTCTAGAAAGTTACCGTTTTGGCACAGCTATGGATGCATACGATGAGGCAAAAAGGCAAGTTGAGATAGGCAAGCAATGCGAGAAGGGGTTCTGGCTTTTGGCTGAATGCGACTATGCTGTTGACACCCCTCACGGGCAGGCATATGCGATATCAAAAGCGGTACGAGATCACGGTAGGTTTGAGTAAATAATAACCTAGAACAGATTCTTAAGCCAATTTCTCGACCTTCCTCGATTCGGAAGTTGCTTCTCCTAATTTTAGATCTTAGATGTTCGGGGGCAGGTTTGCTATATTTGATATCTATATCACTATGCATGACCTCGAGACCATTGAAACCTCACAACATCATTATTTTGGCAGAAATCACGTAAAAATTCGATTTATTGAAAAAAACGCCAATCGCGGAAGACTTTTATATATAAATATCGGAGTCAATATGTTTATATGGAACAAAAGACTGGAATCACTGTAGCAGCGGTTATAATTATTATATTGGCTGTAGCAGCAGCTTACATAGGAACTCAACCTGCAGCACCAACCACAACGCCCACCACGGTCACGCCAACCACCACGGCTACTGCCACGACCACGGCCACCACCACGGCTACTGCCACGACCACGACTACGACTATCCCAACCGCTCCCGTACAAAAACTGAGGATTGCTCTTGTTCTCAACGGTTACAGAGATTGGCCCGGATGGTATAACGAAGCAAACCAGGCAGCCATAGGTGTTATGGAGACCCATGGCCACACGGTGGATTATGCTGAGGATGTCCAATTCGCAGACCAAGAACGGGTTTTAAACGAGTTAGCAGCGGAAGGATATGATTTGATTTGGGGCCACAGCGGAGCGTTTGATTTCACTCTTCCGACTGTTGCCGATGCATATCCGAATACACGTTTCTTTATCACTGGGGGAAGGCTAACGGCCTACCCGAACGTTATCAGTATTGATCAGGCTTGGAGAGATACTGAGTTCATAAAAGGTGCTCTTGCAGCCATGGTGAGCGAGACAGACGTGGTTGGTTATCAGATAGGGGAGCCATATCCTACCGTACTGGACGAATCATTGGCCTTTAAAGTGGGTGCAAAATATGTCAAACCAGATATAACGGTCCTGACATCAACTCTTGGAAATTGGTGGGACATTGAATCGGCAAAGGAAGCCGCTCTTGGAATGATAGATCAGGGTGCAGATGTGGTCGCAGGTTGGGCTGGGTCCGCAGATAGAGGAATAGGAACAGCAGCCGAAGAGAGGGATGTTTACTATATTGCCTCGGACATGGATCATTATGCATTGTTCCCGGATGCCCTTGGGTCAACCACATATTCATTTACACCTAACATTGAGGAAGTCTTGCAAAACATGAAAGCGGATTCTTGGGTGAGTGGCAATCGCCTATATGGCATTGCGTCAACCGACCCTCCAGGTCAATACATTGATTTCATTTTCAACGAGGATATGCTCTCGGCATCTATCTTGGATCAAGTATCGAATATAAGACAAGAAGTTATCTCTGCAAATGGAGTCGGCCTCTTACTGCCAACAGAGGATTGGTGGGAACCACTTGCAGAATATATTCCGAGATAGGAAATATAACATACCCTCAAGATATATACTCGGATATCTAGGCGTATTTTTAACCGCGATTTTTTTAACTGGCGTTTTAATTTTTATTTTTGGGTATGACCCCGTATCTGCGTATTATCATATGTTTAACAATGCTCTGGGATCTACATTCGGCATAGCTGAAACTCTCACTTTCGCGATTCCATTATTCCTTTGTGCTATGAGCATTACTATTGCGATGAGGATGGGCTTAACCAATCTCGGTGCCGAAGGTCAACTTTATCTCGGTTCTATCGGGGCAACCTTTGTGGCCTTATATCTGCCAGTTCCAGACGAAATTAGATTGATCACAGTTATTATATTTGGCTTTGTTTTTGGAGCTGTCTATGCCCTGATACCGGCCATCATGAAAGTCAGGTACGGTGTGTCTGAGATATTTGTGGGGCTGATGTTAAATTTTGTGGGGTTATTCCTAGTTCATTATTTAGTTGAGGGTCCTTGGATTAGAGAGGGATGGGGCGCCATTGCTACGAGCGAAAGATTTCCCCTATCGGCTCAGATACCCAAGATCATAGTCGATACTCGTTTACATTTCGGTTTAATACTCGCTATTCTCGTCGGTATTTTGGTTTACTTTCTGCTTAAGAAAACTGCATTCGGATATGAAATAAAAGTTGTGGGTTTTGGGGAAAAAGTCGCAAGATATTCAGGTATAAACATATCTAAAACCGTTTTATTCGCGGCGCTTTTGTCAGGAGGATTTGCCGGGCTTGCGGGAATGATCGAAGTTTCAGGGGTACTTCATCTATTAGTGGGTGGTTTTTCCCCTGGATATGGATACTTAGCATTTGGGGCGGTATTGATGGGGAGATTAAATCCAGCTGGAGTTGGAATAACATCATTTCTTTTTGCGATCTTGCTTGGACGCGTGGAATCTCTTCAACGAACTGTCGGAATTTCATTGTCGTTTTTCTACGCACTGGTAGCTATAATAATTCTTTTGATACTGGTTTTTGAACCAATTATCGGGAAGGTAAGAAAATGATAGAACTAATCACAGTCATACTGGCCGCAGCCGCCCGCATGGGAACACCAATAGTCTTGGCAGCATATGGGGAGCTGTTGTCTGAGCGTTCAGGCGTATTGAACCTAGGGACGGAGGGAGGAATGATAATGGGGGCCTTTACTAGCTTTTACGTTTATCTAATTACAGATAATTTCTTGCTGAGCTTACTTGTCGCCATGATCGCAGGTGCTGTCATGTCCTCGTTTCTGGTAGTTACATCGGTATGGTTGCGTGCGAATCAAATAGTGGCGGGCATCGGAATTTGGCTGCTGGGTTTTGGTATGAGCGGCTTTCTTATGAGAGCATTGGAGGTACCGCATGTCAATATAAAATTATTAGAGTCGATTAAGATACCGCTCTTGAGTGAGATACCTATTCTTGGACCGGCCTTTTTTGATCAAAATGTTCTCGTTTACACCGCGTTTCTATTAGCGCCCGCGATTTGGTTATTTTTATTCAAAACCTCTGCTGGTCTTAGAATCAGATCAGTAGGAGAGAACCCAAAAGCGGCAACCACAGTTGGGGTAAGAGTAAATTTAGTTCGTGCGGTGTCCGTAATTGGCGGGGGGGCTTTAGTTGGGCTGGGAGGCGCTGCTTTAGCACACAGTTCTCTAGCTACGTTCATTGAAGGAGCAACTGCTTTTCGCGGATTTATAGCCATTGCAGTAGTCATCTTTAGCGGATGGAATCCGTTTTGGGTTTTGGGAGGGGGGCTATTAATCGGAGGAGTTGAGTCTATCCAAATGAGAATTCAATTGTTGGGAACTCCAATTCCTTATAGGTTTCTCACGATGTTACCATATATTGTCCCATTAGTGATATTATTGATAATGGCTAGAAGAAGGAGACATCAGGCACCTTTAGCTTTGGGCCAATCATTTCCTGCCGAGTAATTTATATATGGATTTAAACTATTTTCCCACGTTCTTTTAGTTCTTTAGCAATATCTCCCAAGCCCAGATTTTTAAGCTTTGCCGTCGTTGGTGTTCCATTTTTTACATTCCAGCCTCTCAGTGCATAATATTCATCCATAGCTCCATCTAATTTCTTCCTTTCCAAACTCTGACCTTTTCCACGTCCAGACTTGATTGCCGTGTAGAATCTTTCGGGTGGCGCATCATCTTTCCGAGTCATACCTTCCCTTACGTTGAAAGCCTTTTCCAGGTTATGTATCCTCTCTCCAACCTTCATTATAGTGTGGGCAGTAGTTCGAAAGCCAGTCGCCGCGGCGAGAAGCTCAGATATATCCCTCGGGTTTATAAGGTAAGAAGAACTCCACTGCGTGAGGAGATAGCATATATTAACCGAGTCCACAACCGCCTTAAAATTCTCAAAATAAATCACGAGCTTCGCTTTCCCTTTATAAGTTTTTGCATCACCTGCCGTAGGAACGCCGTAGAATTTTCTACCCTCTTCGGGACTAATCTTACGAGACTCACAAGTTGGAGATCCCCTCATATGCCCCCCACCAATAGGGGATAAAATAGCCCCCAACCCCCATGCTTTCGAATGTCGTAGCGTTTCGTACAGATCCTGCCCTTTTATATTCATTGAAAATTTTCCAGATCCTCTCCCGATTATTTCAGAAGCTCTCTTGCTTCCTTCGGCAAGTAAATCCCCTATCCCTTCCCTATGGGTAATTTTCCTCATCAGCTCAAGCACTGCCTTGTAGTTTCCCCAATCTGGTTCTATTCCATCCAGGTCATTCTTTTTAAGTATGTCTCTCTGATAACATTCCATCGTCCAGGCTATGGTCCCGGCGATACCATCGACGTCTAATCCATACTGACTACATAGGACATGCGCCTTGATGAGAGCGGGTAGATAATGTATATCTAGCTTTGGGCCGAAGTTCTTCGCGGTGTTTGTTTCAAATCCCTCGCCAGCAGTACCCTTGAACTCACCTTTTGATACTTCTAGGTAATGACTACAAGCAACGGGACAGGAGAAGCAGGCAAGTCTTCCCTTACAAAATTTTATAAACTCCTTTCCCCTTATTTTTTTAATTTTCTTAGGGTCCCAATATCCGTCCTGAAAATTTCTTACCGGATTGGCGCTTATTTCGTTATCTCTTTCTGTGACGAACTGCGAACCCCATTTAATATAATTCTTCATACCATCGTTGTTCAAAAGTCTCGGCCATAAATCTTCGACTAATTTCAAGAACTTTTCCGGATGAGCGACAGTAATATCGCCCGTACCCCTGACTACAATCGCTTTGAGGTTCTTTGAGCCCATCACGGCCCCCATGCCACATTTTCCAGCGGCTCTTGCGCCATTGTTGATAATGCAAGCGGCCCTTACCAAATTTTCTCCCGCCGGACCTATACTGGCAATTTGAACGTCGTCATCACCCAAGTGTTCTCTAATAATGTCGTCAGTTTCCCAAGTAGTTTTACCCCAAAGGTGGTCTGCTTCATTCAATTTGATTTCGCCATCATCGATCCAAATGTAACACGGTTTTCGGCTCCTTCCATGGATAACGACGTGATCGTATCCAGCGAATTTCAGTTCCGGACCGAAGTGACCTCCAGAATTAGAGGAGCCAATACCTCCCGTGTAGGCATTCTTACTTTCGACACTGTACCTCGATGCACCTGGTGCTGAGGTGCCCACCAGAACTCCTGTGCCAAATATTAATCTGTTCGCAGGGTCGAATGGGTAAATTCCTGGTCCAACCTCATTAAAAAGTATCCATTGATTTACGCCTCTGCCCCCTAAAAATCTCTTAGCATACTTCATGGTCGGCTCGGTGGAAACTTTACCATTAGAGAGGTTTGCCCTCAATACTTTTCCAGCATAACCATGTAATTTCTTAGCCATTTTCAATCCACCAGTGTAAGTGTTTTTGTGGGGCAGAATTTTATGCACAATGGTATCTTTTCACCATTGCACATATCACAGGCTATACGGGCACCTAGCTTTTTGTCATGGATAACGTGTTTAAACACACCCTTTCTCTCAAATCTTACTATTTCAATGCTCGAAATTTTTCGATTGAAAATTTTTCTATGGTGAAATGAACAGAATACTTCACAAGCTCGGCAGCCAGTGCAGTTCCGCGGCATAATTTTTATCTTTATCATCTAACTCTTAGATTAAAATTATTCCCTCCTGATTTATAGTATTGTCCTAAGAATGATAATATAGTGTTATCTTTTTATGGTGTTTACTAAAAAAAGATATAAATAACTGAGAACTAATAAACTACGTTAGCTAAGGCCGGACGGCAATGGAATGCAAGAAATATTTGAAGAATTAAGTAAGGCAGTAATAGCAGGAGACGAAAACGGTGCTAAGAAGAATGCTGAAATTGCCTTAAAAAGTAATGTAGATGCTTACGAGGCGATAATCAAAGGATGCAACGGAGGCATGAAGATAGTAGGGCAAAAATTTGCAAGTCATGAATACTTCTTGCCCGAAGTTTTGGCTTCGGCTTCTGCAATGTATGCCGCTGTTGATATCCTTAAACCACATATAAAAATAGGTAAAGTAGAGGGCCATGGAAAAATCTTGATAGGTACCGTTGAAGGGGATACACACGACATTGGGAAAAATATAGTTAAAATAATTTTAGAAACTGCGGGATACGAAGTACATGATGCTGGAAGAGATGTTCCGAAGAAGGAGTTCATCAAAAAGGCCACTGAAATCGGTGCGGATATAATCGCCATGTCGGCTTTATTAACTACTACCATCCCAGTCATGAAATCAGTGGCTAGTTCTCTCGATGATTTTGGTATGAAAGGAAAAATTAAAGTCATCATCGGAGGTTCACCAACTTCTCCAGGGTATGCAAAAGAAATAGGTGCCGATGCCTGGGCACCGGACGCGACAAAAGCTGTGAAAGAGATCGAAAGGTTACTAGAGGGGATTCAAAAGAAGTGAAGGTAGTTTATATGGCCGTTATTCCCACAATTTCTAAAAAACGTCTGAAAGAGTCTTGCAACAGGGCGGCAGCGGCACGACGCGGCGAAAAAGTAGATAGAATTCCAAATGTCATCTGGAGCAATGGAGCGCCTAGCAGACTTTATGGGTACACCCTCAATAAAATTATGGACGATTTCATACTAAGCGCTGATTTGATGCTTTCAGCATATGAGGCTTGGGAATGGGATGTCCCGCTTTTCCTCTGCGGTGAGGCGCTTCAAAATATTGGCTCTGAAGATATCGGAGCTAAACTGTCATATCGTGAGGATAATTATCCGGTCCTTGTCGAACCGGCATGCAAGACTGCCGAAGAAGTGGAGAAGTATGAGATTCCCGATATTAGTGAAATGAGGAAGCGTGGAGTCATGGATAGACAGTTCGAGGCTTACAATTATACTAGGAAGAAATACGATTTTGAACCTCCGTTAATACCTGTTACCCTAGCAACGTCAACAATTGCCGGAAATTTTGTGAGTCATGAAAATCTTTTGACTTGGATGGCGACCGATCCGTCCCTCGCCAAGAAGGTGCATGAAATACACACCGAACTAATGAGCATGAGAATGAAGCACGCGATAGAACAACTCGACCCAACCAGACCCGGTTTAGTTTTCGCAACGGATTTTGCAGATGAAGTCATGTCTCCAAAACATTGGGAAAAGTACGTACTACCTATCTACGACGAGTGGGCGAAAGTGGCTAAGGAGAATGGATTTGAAATCTTTTACCATCTTTGTGGCGATCACAGGCTTGTTTTCAAGGAAGGACTGGTGGACAGACTTAAAAACATTGGGGTGCTCCACCTGGCTTCAGAAACTGATATCAAAGACGTTGTGGAAAGGTTCGGGGGCAAATGTCCTATTGCAGGTAATATGTCGATAGAAAGTTATCGTTTTGGCACAGCTATGGATGCATACGATGAGGCAAAAAGGCAAGTTGAGATAGGCAAGCAATGCGAGAAGGGATTTTGGCTCGTTGCCGAGTGCGACTATGCTGTAGATACCCCACCTGGCCATGCGTATGCGATATCAAAAGCCGTCTTTGAACACGGTACCTTATAAATTCAGGAAGTTAAACAAAAAAATGATTATGTCCGCCACGTATATATTCCTATATTTAGATAATATTTCGGGTTGATATTGACTCAAGAAATTTTTGATAAACTTGCGAAGGCTGTAATGGACGGCGACGAAGATTTTGCGAAAAATGCAGCCCAAGAAGCTATAAATTCCAATATTGAACCGATAGATGCTATTAAGAAAGGTTTTTCGACTGGTATGGCTGTCATAGGTGAAAAGTTCGGGCGTTTTGAAGTTTTTCTACCCGAAGTAATGCTCGCGGCGGACGCCATGAAAGCAGGTATTGGAGTTTTAAGACCACATATTTCAGAAGAACAGATGGCGAAACAAATTAAGGGAAAGGTCGTAATCGGAACAGTTTATGGTGATATACACGATATTGGCAAAAACTTGGTCGCCACGATGCTCGAAGTTGCAGGTTACGAGGTCTACGATCTGGGAAATGATGTCGAGCCTAAAAAATTCCTGGAGAAGGTGAAAGAGGTTACAGCTGACATCGTTGCTATGTCGTGCCTGCTAACGCCGTCGATGTATTATCAGAAGGATGTGATTGAGTTATTGAAAGAAATGGACATTAGGGATAAAATTTGGGCCATAATAGGCGGCTCACCGATAACTCCCGATTGGACTAAGGATGTAGGGGCTGACGGATGGGGACGACATTCAGACGACGCTGTGGGTGTGGCCAACATGTTGATGGAAAATGGCAGTGAATTGCCAAAACCAGTTATAAAAGGTGTGTAAATGGGGGAGACTAGATCTATCCTAGATATCATCGATAAAAGCCAAGTCGGACCACTTCATACCGCTAGGGAATGGGAGACCAAAATCGTCCCTCCGAAAATAAGGGAGAAGTTGAAAGAACATGGACTCCAGAATACATACGACTCTAAAAACCCGGTAAATTCAGATAATGGATTGGCTGACGAATTTTGGAAAGCTGGATACGAACTAGCTCTTGACTTGGGACTCCATTGTCCCACCACTGAGAGGATAATTAAGTTCACCGATCAGGAGTTGAAATCCGCGCTGATGACCTCGCCGAGTGAAATCTCTTTAGGTTGGGGCCCAGATCGCAGAACGGTTAAAACAAGAAAACCAGAGGATTCAACTGTTCCCTTAGCGGCGATGTCGTGTCTCGGAATGGAGGTATCTGAAGAATTATTTATCCCGTTATTCCAGTCAATTGCCCAATATAAGATAGTTGACATGCTGCTGGGCGGCGTCCTTAAAACAGTTCACGGAAGACATGGCAAGGCCAAGACCCCATATGAAACTTTTAAAGGTAAATACGAGGCAGTTCTGATGCAAGAAGTATTGAGAAGGGTAGGCAGGCCCGGAATGCCTACTTGGGGTGTGGAAGATAGTCCCACAGAATATGCGCAATTAGGCGGATATGGTGTTCCTGGAGGTTATGACCCTAAACACACAATTGCTATAGTGCTTCTGCCTTCTCCTTTGAAGTTAGATTATACTCTCCTCCACAAGATAGTTCATGCGTTGAATTGCGGCGCCGTTGCGGTGGAGATAGGACATTGGGCGATGATAGGTGGTTACTCTGGACCTCCCGAAGGTGCCGCGCTGGTAGCGGTCGCCGGCCTTATTTTGGAGTGTTGCGCATTCGGAGCGATAAATCACAGTACGGTTTTAGATATTCGCTACCTTAGCAATACCTCACGTGAGGCGCTCTGGGCAACCGGCGTTTCTAGACAAGCGCAAACCAGAAACACGCATGCTTTAACTTTTGGCATAACAAGTCAGGTAGCGGGCCCCGTTACTGACATGTTACTTTACGAAACTGCATGCATTTCCATGCTGGATTCTGTTTCAGGTGCCGTATTGGAGATGGGAACTAGACCTGCCGGGTGTAAATATCCCGACAGAGGAAGCGGCTTGGAAAGCAAGTTCTGCGCGGAAGTGCTCAAAAGTACTGCAGGTATGAAGAGGAGCGACGTGAATGAGATCGTTAAGACCCTTTTGCTGAAGTATGAAGAAAATATGAAATATCCACCCACAGGGAAGACTTTCACAGAATGTTATGACACAAAAACGTTAAAGCCCACTAAGGAATGGCAGGATTTGTACGATCGAGTATGGAAAGAGCTTGCAGACTTTGGACTTCAAAGATATTATTAAATAATATGTCGTCAAGTTCGAGTAATGCCCAAAAAACATTAAAATTTTCACCTGTTGTTAAGCTAGAAAAAGTTGGTCTAAAAATCTGTCGAATGGTTGAAAAATAAAAATTTACAAGGTAGGTTTAATTAATTTCTTATTATCCGCTTTGCCTTTTTAATGGAATCTTCGGGTATGGTTAATCTTTCAAAGGTCCACCATTTCTTTTTAGTTGCGTCTATAATCATCTTAGCCGAAGTTTCTCCTTTATACGTAGAGGGGTCAAGCTTGTTACAAATCACATTTTTTATAACATTAACATCACTATCTGGTTGTATTCTAGTAGCAATGGCCCAGAGCAAATCCTGTTCGTTGTAAACATCTATATCGTCATCTACCACCACTACGATTTTTATCATGTTGTCAAGTCCTAGGAGCAGCAAGGCAGCATGATTTGCGTGCCCTTCGATCGGTTCAGTAAGGGATATGTAAGCGGAAAAATGTGTACCGGATTTTGGCCAGTTGATGGCTTTCAGATTTGGAACGGCTTCTCTCATCCTTTTGAAATAATGAGCTTCTTTGGACACGCTTCCTAGGAGCAGATGTTCGGATGAATTTCCAGGTAGTATATCCTGATAAATGGCATCTTTTTTGTGAGTAACCGCGCGCACTTTAAAGACGTTATTGGTGGATCTACCAGTAGCGTAGCCAGTGTATTCTCCGAATGGTCCCTCATTTTCCCTAATCTTTGGTGGTATCTCGCCCTCTATCGCTATCTCCGAAAATGCCGGAACCATCAAATCCACCGTTTCACATTTTACAATCTGGAGCGGCTCTTCCATCAATGCTCCTGATATCCTATATTCGTCGATATCCATCCCAACCTTGGATGCAGCAGCGATAAGGACCGAGGGGTGGGCTCCGATGAATATCGCGGCCTCCAAGGGGATGTTTAGTTTCTCGGCCTTTGAATAATATCTCCACAAATGCCCTCGGGAATGTAAGCTCATCCTGAATTTATTTTTTCCCGCAAGCTGAAGTCTATGATAACTTAAATTCGTGATCCCCGTTTCGGGGTCCTTTGCCACGACCACTCCCGAGGTCACATATTCTCCGGCATCTTGTTCGAAGTGTTTGAATATAGGCAGCTTGTACAAATCTATTTTTTCTCCAGTAATCACTTCACCTTTAACGGGTCCGCTTTCAACAACTTGTGGTCCAACTAATTTCTGCGTTCTTACATCCCAAGTTGAATAAAAATTGTCAACGGTTGTCCCAACCGCCAGAGCTATTCTCCTTCTGGTCCCGAGGAGATTTGTGACTATCGGAAATTGAGATCCCTTTACGTTATTGAAATATAAAGCTTGGTTTTTTCCCTTTTCGGATTCCATCGCAATCGCGGTTATTTCATAATTGGCTTCAACTTCCTCCTCGATTGTTCGGATCTCTTCAGGGTAATCACGTTTTATAAACTGGATAAATCCATGTAGATCCTTCATCTGTACACCCTTATCTGATTACAATATAAAAAAAGTTGAAATAAAACCTTATTGTCGAATATTCAGCCCGATCATCTTGGCAATGTTGTTCCCGAAAATTTTCTCCAGATCCTCTTCCTTCATCTTCATGCCCTGCGGATAGTCCCATGACAAGACTTCTAGCATTTTTAGCCAAACGCCTGGTTCGTTCGGTGGAGAATCTGTTCCGAAAATCATCTTTTCAGGACCAAGAAGTTCGGCGAATTCTACGAGTCTTGACTGGAAACACCATCCGGTCTCTACCCATACGTTATCGTTCTTCTTGGTTATCCAAGCTGCTTCGAATATGTAGCTGGCCCCCGTTTGAACGCCAAAATGTGATATTATAATTTTTGCGTCAGGGAAGCGATCTATGACTGGGTAGAATTGGCTTGGTATGGAGTAAGGCGGGTCCCCCGTGTGAATCAAGACAGGTACATTCAGCTTTGCTGCCTTTTCAATAGCTGGGAAAATCCAATCTGTGGCCCGGTCTGGCCTGTATGCATGCATGTTGCTGTGAATCTTTAGCATTTTGAACCCGTTTTCTTTCACGTGCCTTTCGAACTCAGAAACTCCTTCTTCAACACCAAATCGGGGGTTGTATGTGAAACATCCGATGAATCTGTCTGGATATTTTTTGACAATTTCCCTTATGTAAGCCATATAATTTCTTATCCCCTCTACTCCGCCTTCCATACCATTCGACCATACAGTATTTCCAGGAGGTGGTTGAACGAACCCACAGTCGATTCTTCTCTTCTTACCAAATAGCTCATAGGGTCCATCCATCAATTTTATGAGCCTTTCACCGGTAAAGGGCGTACCGCCGTGCCTCCAAGCCTTGTCAACATAATTAGTTGGATGGCAGTGGATGTCAATGATCATACATATCTACAAATCACTAATCGCGATGTTTTTAATACTTTTCTCTATATTCGATATCATCAGACTTTGAATTAAATACCTAGACATCGAACAAATTTAGGTGGTGAGGCATAGTGATACCATTTGTAGAGGTTTTGGACCGAGCCCATACGGGTCCCATTATAGAGCCCAAGGCATGGGACGTCAGGATGGTTCCGGGTAAGGTCAAGGAAAAGCTTAGAGAGCACGGTCTTGAAAAAACATGCGACTTAGATAATCCCGTAAATACCGATGACGGATTGGCTGACAAGTTTTGGAAGGCTGGGTTCGAGCTGGCTACAGAACTGGGCATGCTATGTGTGGACACAAAGAGAGTAATAAAGTTCAGCGAAGACGAGCTCAAGGATGTGATGAGAGAATCACCCAGCGAGATTGCCTTGGGTAGGGGGGAAGATAGGGTGATTATAAGAAAAAGGATACCCGAGGATAGAACTATCCCCGGTACATGCTTTGCAGCGATGGGAATAGAGGTATCTAACGATTTATTTATCCCACTGGTGCAGAGTATTGCTCAATACAAAGTTATCGATTGGATATCATTTAGTCTTCCCGAAACAATTTACGGCAGGAAGATCAGGGCGGGGACGCCATACGAAACCTTGGCTGGTAAAGTAGAAACGACTATGATGAGAGAAGCAATGAGACGAGCTAGTAGGCCGAATATGCCTTTAAATGGCATTGGTACAAGTGCAACTGAATATGGACAACTTGGAGCCTTTGGGATTAAGGATGGCCCAGATGTAGGAGTGGTTCTTCCAATCACTGAACTTAAAACATCTTACTCGATTTTACATAAAACGGTACACGACGTGGTGAACCACGAGGGCATAAATGTAGGTTGTCATTGGTCCATGATAGGCGGCTATGTAGGCCCGGCTGAAGGTGCCGCAGTAACCGCAGTTGCAGCGACGCTTCTAATAAAGGCCGTCCATAGATTAGCCATGTGCAGCGGTAACGTTTTTGATATAAGATATTTGGGAAATACTGGTAGGGACGCCGTTTGGGCGAATAGCATCACCCAACAAGCACAAAACAGGAATTCTAGGATATTGACGAGAGGATTTATAAGTCAAGTGTTTGGGCCGTGTACGCATGAACTGCTTTACGAAACTGCAGCGGTCGCGATCACAGATGTTGTCTCTGGAATATCATATGAGATTGGAACTAGGCCCACCGGTTGTAAATATCCCAACTATGCAAGCGGGCTCGAAAACAAGTTCGCGGCTGAGGTGACAAAGTCCTCTGCAGGTGTTAAGAGAAGCGACGCGAATGAAATAGTAAAGACTCTGATACCAAAATATGAGAATAGGTTACAGCAGCCCGAAAAGGGAAAGAGCTTCACCGAATGTTTCAACCTCAAGACTTTAAAGCCAACTGAGGAGTGGCAGGGAATATACAACCGGGTCTGGAACGAATTGGAGGATCTTGGATTGCGGAGATCATATTGATTGCTCAAATTTAAAAAACATTGTCTTCCACTTTTCGTGTTGTAATATATCCCAAATATTTTTACTATTGAGAAGAGGCCGATTATTTTGTGGAAATGAGCCCCCTAAATTCAATTATTCCTTGTATTCATTCTTTTGTTTTCTTAACCCTTTTAACATCTTTTCGCTTGTTAAAGGTATTTCGTTTATTCTAACACCAACTGCATTGAAAATAGCATTGACAATAGCCGGAGCCGTTGGAACCAGCCCCCCCTCTGCAAGACCCTTGGCTCCAAATGGCCCAGATGACTCGCCGGGTTCGACTATGATAGATTCCATATCTGGCATATCCGATGCGTGTAAGATTTTATAATCTGTGAAATTCGGGTTTAACACCCTCCCATTTTCACCTATGACCAAATCTTCGGTCAAGGCATATCCCATGCTCATATGCATCATGCCCTCCATCTGCCCCTCCACTAGCATAGGGTTGATTGCCTTTCCGACATCTTGAGCACTGACGAGTTTCAAGATTGTTACTTGACCCGTTTCGGTATCGACCTCAACTTCCGCGAACTGCGCCCCAAAATAGGGGGCATTCTTGAGGGGCTGAAAGGACGCTTTGCCTATTATTATCGTACCATCTTTTTGGGAATACCTAGACTCGCTAATTACTTTGGATATTGAGATTCCTTCCTCCGATCCCTTCCTCGTCACCTGCTCGTTCTTTACTTGAAGATATTTTTCGTCTATATCGAGAAGCTTCGATGCTTTTTCTAGGATTTGCATTTTGACCTCCCTAGCAGCCAATAAAGTCGCAGTCCCCGAAACGTAGGTAGTCCTGCTGGCGTAGACTCCCTGATCAAACGGCACCACGGCAGTATCCCCCGACGTCACGCTCACTTGATTAAGACCAATGCCAAGTTCCTCTGCCACGATTTGTGCCAAAATGGTCGAAGAACCTTGGCCCAGATCTACAGCCCCCACGAACAACCTAGCTGTGCCGTCGGGGTTGACAGTAACAATGGCTGAGCTGCATTCAGGTTTGTAGGGATATGCCCCGCTGCAGTGTAACCCGCAGGCCATGCCTAGGCCTCTCCTCTTAGTTCCGGACTGAGTCCTCGCCATCATGCGCTTTCGTCGCCAAGCGACCCTTTCCGCCCCCTGCATCATGCACTCCTGTAGTCCGCAACTATCTATTTTCAATCTCGTTCCCGGGTTCACGTCGCCGGATCTGATGCCATTTTTTATCCTGAGCTCTAGGGGGTCAAGACCGAGTCTTTCGGCTATTTCGTCTAATTGCGATTCCACTGCGAATGTCTGTTGAGGATTTCCGTACCCTCGGAAGGCGCCAGAGACGGGAGTGTTTGTGTAAACACAGTATCCGTCGAATCTTAAGTTTTGAGATTTATACAACCCGATTTCCCTTGAACTCATGGCCATGGCCACGTAAGGACCATGAGAGGAATATGCACCGGTATTCAGGATTATCTCGATCTTCCTCGCTGTGATGGTGCCGTCTCTTTTGACGCCCGTCTTGAGCGTAACGGTACATGGATGGCGCGTTCTGGTACCGATGAATTCTTCGTTCCTAGATAGAACCAGTTTTACGGGCGCACTGCTTCTCTTGGACAAAAGAGCGCAGAGTGGCTCCAATATTACTTCGTTCTTTCCGCCAAAGGCACCGCCTATTGCTGTTGTGATCACCCGAACTTTGTTTATAGGGATGTCTAAGATCTCGCTCAGGTTTCTCTGAGCAACGAAAGGGGCATGAGTTGTGGTCCAGGCGGTGAGTTCGCCGGAGACTCGGTTATAATGAGCCACGCACGCATGTGGCTCTAGGGAACAATGTGCTTGGCGGGGTGTCTCGTATCTGCCCTTGAATACATAGTCAGCTTCCTTGAAGCCTTCATCAATATCACCCCATTCATTCTTTACGTGGGCTAAAATGTTGTGTTCAGCCCGATGTATCTTTGAAGCACTGGGTTGCATGGCTTTTTCTGGGTCGAAAATCGCAGGGAGTTCCTCGTACTCGATTTCTATTAACTTCAAAGCTTCTTCCGCGGTGTCATTATCCACAGCCGCAACTGCTGCAACCTTATCCCCCATAAATCTGACTTTATCATCCAAGATGTACTCGTCCTTGAAAAGATCTTTGACAATGGGGGTCCCCGAGCCGTTGAACAAGACCCTGGGCGCGTCCTTGTAAGTTATTACGCATGACACGCCGGGCAAGTCATTGGCTTTCTCAACGTCGATTTTCTTTATCCTAGCATGGGCAACAGGACTTCTAAGTATTTTTGCATACAACATTCTTGGCAATATAATATCCGGGGCATACTTCGCTTCCCCCGATGCCTCAATCGCCCCTGTGATTCGAGGTGAACTTTTTCCAACTACTGAAAGTTTACCTGTTATGCGATTCGCCTTTTCTCTTCTTACTTTCTTAAGGCTAGTACCTTAAAAAAACTTCCTGAAGCTTGTTAACTGAATACTAGTATTGCATAGGTGCACTTAAAATTATTTTAATATCTTCAGTAGTTCTTGGCAAATCTGACCAATCATGGGATGTTTTCTATCGGGGCCATTGCTTTATAAACACAACCACACGGGAGCAAATATGCTATCTTTCTAGATTCTTTTTTATTATATCTTTCAAGTTCAACTTTGGCGGATTCGCAGTTTACCAAAGTTTTCACCTTGACGTTCTTCATCAGAGCGATCCTGCTTCTTATTTTTCCCCCGATAAAATTTGAATCGATGAAGTGTCTAATTATAGAAATTCTGAAACTTGTTACTAATTCCATAAAAAAAAATGGACATGTGGATTACGGGTCGATCCACATGTCTATCGAATCTCTACTCCCAGTCCTCCGAGTGTGTCTAACGCTTTTCCGTAAACTTCAAGATATTCTTTCTTTGGAACGACCTTTACAACGTCGTAGCATTCTTGAAAACGCTTCCCCTTAGGTGCGGCCTTATAGTTCCCCTCGTATTTCTTGATCAAGTTGTCCAAGATCTCGTTTACCTTCTCAATCTGCATTCCTGCAGCCGCCAACGCGGCTTCTCCCATCATCCTCGCTTCCATTCCCGTAGTGAAGTCTAGTGCTACTCCCTTGGCGGAGGCGGATCCAGATACGAGTTCCCTACCGCTCGCGGTGTCCGTTATTGCTTGAGCAGCTGTCTCTAATAGGCACATCTCCGTGCATGGCCCTGCTAACGGGTAATACTGGTTGGATATCAGAAGGTTTGTATTCTGGTCAATAGCTCTAGCTGTATGACCTGCACAGGCCAAAGTTTCCCTAGAAGTAGTTATACCCCACCTAACATGAATCGGCCCGTCTAGGTGATAACTTCCGTTCAGGAGTGCGAAAGATGCTAGGTGCGCGGCGACGTTGCAAATTGTTGTATGTTCTATTCTTCCAGCGTATCCGCCGAAGATCGGCATTTGTTCGACCATAATGGTATCTCCGTTCAGAACCCATCCAGCTATCATGTGCAATGCATTGTTATCGATCTTGAGCTCATTTAGCTGAGAGATTTCATGGCTGTCACAAGGCCTCAACCCGCCAGATAAATCCGCAGCGAGACGCCCCGCAGATGAGAGAGGCGTCTCTGGTCCCTAAATACCCAAATGCGGTCTACCGGCCCGGCTACATGCCTCGCGGATGTAATACAGTTCAAACAGGGTCCCTTTGATCTCCCATGGCGTCATTGTGGTGGGTTCATTTCCTTCGATGGTGGCCATAACGCCGCTGACTATGGCGTCCACCACAGATTCTTGGGCATAGCTCTGGAACATCGGAATGAAGATTTCCTCAGATACTGGGGCACCCGTTGGGCCTCCTTGAATTACAGGCTTCACGGATGTGTTCCCCTTCCGTTGGACCATCTCCACCGCGTCGCGATGTTCTCCAAGTACCAGCTTTTTCGGAGCTTTCTTAACTCCTTCCAGGACTTCTCCCTCTGTTACCTTGATCACACGACCCGTATCCATGTTATAAATTCCAGTTGCCACAAGCATCTCCAGCCCCGCTTGGAATAGATTGTTGATCAACTCCTTGTCAGTTGGTATTATCTCTTGGCCGAATTCTATTCCGTATTTTTCCTTTAGTTTTGCTGCGTTTTGGGGAATTATTTTCCTGTCCCATTCAAGCTCAGAGATTTTTTGACCCGTAACTGATCTGTTGTAAGTTTCGTATACGTCAACTGGTCTATCCACTATCTCGATTTTCTCACCTCCTTTTTGTTATCTGAGTGTTCCCCACATCTACAACGTTGCCCTCACCTGAGTCAGGCACGTGGGAATGATATGGGATAATTAGCGACGAATAAACTCTGCCGCTATATTGGTAGCTTCTGAAGCATTTGGACAGTACGCATCCCCACCTATTTTTTCTACCCACTCTTTAGTGCATGGAGCCCCGCCGAACATCACTTTAACATTCTCCCTAATGCCGGCCTCTTTCAGACCTTTGATGATTTCTCTTTGACCCGCCAGTGTTGTACTCATCAACGCCGATGCACCTACCATCTGGGCTTTGACCTCTTTGGCTTTCTCAACGAAGTTCTCTATAGGGACATCTCTGCCCAAATCAACGATTTTGTATCCTGCCCCTCTTAGCATTGCCGATACCACATTTTTACCTATTTCATGAATATCGCCCGCAACGGTGCCGATTACTATGATTCCTCTGCTCTCTGCGCTCGTTCCTACCATTTTAGGCTCAAGTATCAACAGCGCTGCCTCCATGGCATCCGCTGACATCAAAATTTCTGGTAGGAATATCTTAGCATCGTCGAAAAGGTCGCTTATTGTTTGCATCCCATTTGCCAGACCGTTTTCTATTGCCTCTAAAGGATTCATCCCTGAATCGAGCGATTCTTGGGCCGTAGCCTTAGCTAAGTCAATATTTTGGGTCTCAACTGCATTTTTTAATTTTGCTAAAATTTCGTCCTTCCTTGCCATGATTCACACCTAAAATAGATACGATTTGAATTTTACATCTGTACTGATAAATATCTATTGTATGAACAGAAGGATTGCGGCCGAGGTGAAATTGCCAATCCTAATCAATACGGAACGACAAAGTTATTAATGCGATTACAAATATCTGATTTCTAGGGGGGGTTGGCCGGGGTGGCCATGAGGGAACTAGCCCCTTACAGCAGGGTTCAACTCCCTGACCCCTCGTACCGAAGGTGGAAACTTTGAATCGTAAAGCTGATCTTTTAGCCATTATTAAATGTTATGGAGTATATTCTTCCAGAAAGAGAATCCTTCACAAGGTAAAGAATATAGAACAAGTTGGAAAGTTCCTCGACTTAGCTATGGGCTGCGATATAATAATAAGGGTTAAAAATTCGCGGCGGGGGAGGGCAACCCGATGGCTTCTAGACATGATTTATTCAGAAACTTGTAAGCGATGCAGCATACCTAGAGAGATCCTTAATGAGGTTACCCCCATCATAAAAAACGAACATTTACGACACCGAAAGGCTATATTGGCTAAGGGTGCACGGAAATGACTGACATAAAATTTACTGTGGGACAGAGGCAAAGATTGTTGGAGATCGGCGCAGACCCTCAACTCATTGACAAAGATTTTGAAACAGACGCCGAAAGAAATGATGATTTTGACAGGCTTGTTAAAAATTTGACTAGACAAAACGTTGTAGGATTGCGGGACTACCTTGGGAGTGGGAAAAAACATCTTACTAGGATAGTCGAGGATAAGCTCAGAGGTGCGTCTTTGGACTTGGGATTCTCCGAGGTTACAACCCCTACGATGATCCCACGTATTTCCATTGAGCGAATGGGGATAAGCGAAAAAACCGCCTTATGGAGACAGATTATCTGGGTAGATGGCAAACGTTGCCTTAGACCCATGTTGGCTCCCAACCTCTATGCGGTCATGGATAGACTCTCTGTCCTCGAAAAGCCTGTTAAGATATTTGAAGTTGCCCCCTGCTTTCGGAAAGACACCAAAGGTCCGCTACACTTGGAAGAATTTACCATGTTCAATATCGTAGAGCTGGCACCCAAAGGCGACCCTAAACTGAAGTTAAAGGAGATAACCAACTCCATGATGGAGGCCATAGGGTTGGAAAGCTTTAAGGTAAATATCAAAGAATCGGAAGTCTACGGCGAAACATTAGATGTCAAGGTTGGAGAAATAGAAGTCGCCTCAGCAGCCATAGGTCCCAAACCAATAGATGCAAACTGGGGGATAAATGACCCATGGGTGGGAATAGGCTTCGGCGTGGAAAGACTTGCCTTGATAGTAGGTAGATATCGGTCGGTTGCCAACATTTCACGGAGCCTAACATACTTGAACGGGAGTAGGATGGATGTCAAGTAACTTTTTTGAGAAGTTAATAAAGTACCGCGGAGACCAATATGCAGAGGCTGAGGATAAGGCCCGTGATATTTTGCATAGAGCCTTGGACGGCGATATTCCGACCTATGAAGAACTGTCCTATTTGGCGACGCTTCAAGGATTTGGGAATAACTTGGCTATTTTCCGAACCGCTAGGAAAATTTGCGAACTGCACTTCGGAAGGAAAATATTCCTCTATGGGTTTGTCTATTTTTCAACTTACTGCCGAAATTCTTGTACTTTCTGTTTCTTTCGTAAGGCCAACAATGACATCCCGAGGTACAGGAAAAGCTTGCACGAAGTCGTTGAAATAGTAGCCGAACTAGAAAACTCAGGGGTCCATCTAGTTGATCTAACTATGGGTGAAGATTCATTGATTCATGAGAAGAAGGGTTCAAAACTGCTCCTGGACATTTGTGAGATAATAAAAAAGGAATTCAAGGTTTCTCTAATGGTTTCTCCTGGCGTTCTCAATCGCGAAGCTCTCTCAAAACTAGGCAATCTAGGCGCGGACTGGTATGCCCTTTACCAGGAAACTCATAACCGGGTCCTTTTCTCCAAACTACGAAAGGGGCAAGACTATGATGAAAGAATGGAAGCAAAAGTTAATGCAGCTAGGGAGGGGCTACTTGTCGAAGAAGGTATTTTACTTGGGGTTGGTGAAACCCCACACGATATCGTAGATTCCTCTTTTGAGATGAAACGATTGGGGGCACACCAGGTCAGGGCCATGGGGTTTGCCCCCCGGGCGGAGATACCATTGGGATGTTTCGCACCTCCAATTATCTACGAGATGAAGGCTATAGCGCTTTTGAGGCTTACTCATCAAGACAGAATTATACCCGCTTCTTGCGATATCGACGGAGCCCGAAATCTAGAAGCAAGATTTATGGCCGGGGCAAACGCTGTCACCTCGCTTATACCCCCTGGATTTGGGCTTATGGGTGTAGCCCAAACATGTCTGAATATTGACAATGGTCTTAGAACTGTCGATGGCATAAAACCTCACTTGAAAAGTATGGGTCTTGAGCCGGCCGACAGGAAAACTTACCGTCGATGGATTGACAGTAAGAAGGAGTCCCTCAGAAGGTGAAGTATGCGTCAGTAAAGCTATGTGTGGTGGGAGGGGAACTTCAAGGTATAGAGGCCCTCTACCTTGCCGAGAAAGCTGGGTTTGAAACAGTTCTCATAGATAGAAAAAAAAATCCCCCTGCGTTGCCATTCGCTGGTGATTTTCATCAGCTTGACATATCAATAGAAAAAAAAGAGACTGCGAAAATATTATCACAAGTGGATGCCGTACTTCCGGCTTTGGAAAATATTAATGGGCTGGATATCCTAGCGCAGATTTGTAGGAGTCTTGGGATTTTATATCTCCAGGACAATCACGCTTTTAGATTAACGAATGATAAGTTGGCAACTATAGAATTTTTTGAGAGATTAAGTATTCCCTATCCAGCGCTTTATCCTAAAGCAGTTTTTCCCCTCATTGTCAAACCCGTATCTAGAAGCGGCAGCAAAGCGATATACAAGGTCAGAAATCACAAGGAACTTAAAAATGCTGTCACCCGAGTTCGCCGGATAGATAGTCGTCACATGATTCAGGAATATACATCAGGGTGTTTTCTCTCTTTGGAGCTTAATGGTTTATCAGGCGCATCTTGTCCTTTGCAGATTACGACGCTTGAGTTCGACCAGACTTTTGGTTGTAAGAGGGTTTTTGTTCCTTCAAAGTTAAGTGGAAAAATTAAGCATGAAATAATAGAAATTGGTAACAAAATTGTAAAAGGACTAAAGCTCATAGGCTTGACTGACATTCAAATAGTTGCGTTAGATGAAGTCGTTAAAGTCGTAGAGATTAACGCGCGGCTCCCTAGTCAAACTCCTACGGTAGTTTACCACTCGGTAGGGCTAAATATGGTGGAACTCCTCTACAAATTATTTAGAGAGAGAAGAATCCCGAAGGTTGAGTTTGGCTCTGAGAAAGCTGTGATTTATCAGCATTTGCAAATTTCCAACAGTGATCTGAAAGTGGTGGGTGAGCACTCTCTATCTCGTGCTTCAGAGCTAAGACTAGAGCGAGACTTTTTTGGTGTTGACGAAGCGATAACAAATTTCCCATTAGAAAAAGAAGTTAATGAAGAACGCGTTGCTACACTTGTGATCAAGGATAAAAATCTAAGCAGGGCGAAGGAACGGATGGCTGAGGCGCTTTGTTCAATAGTTGATAAGTATGGGCTTTCAGGGATAGTTGATAAATCTCCACCTGGGATAGTAGAATAGTATGGCGAGGTTAACACCCAAGGATGTGCGAAACATCCCTAAAAATTTGGAGCACCTCGATGCAGAGCTCAATTTAAAAATTGGGGCTTCTCTTACCGAAACATCGAAAAGAGCTGCCGGGTTTACTGGGGATCTTCTGAAGGCTTTCCAAGGATACAAGTCCACTGCGGTTCCCATGACTGCTGGCAAGGGAATAATAAAAGGATTCACAGAGGCTATGGCATCCATAACCGAATATCTGGGGTTGAAAACAAAAATAATCGTTAGCTCTGATGTGAAAGGATTGGTAGAAGCCATTACAGATGGGGCCAATATAATTTTCGCGGCAGATGATGATTTTTGCGCTGGTTTCAACCTAAAGCTCTTGAGAATATCCCATAATAGTGAAGCCACAGGTAGGGCATACGCCGCCGCGCTTGAGCTAAGGGCGGGTGGTATAAATGGGGAGAGAGTATCCGTTATCGGTATTGGAAGGGTAGGGAGGGCAGCAGTTGAATATCTCCAAGATAAAGGTGCTATGATATATGCCTTTGATATAGATAAGCGAAAACTCAGAGAACCATTTTTTAGCTTTTCTGAAAGAGTCCACGCCTGTAGTTCTCTTAGGGAATGTCTCAGTAAGTCTAGGCTTATTCTACTATCCGGGCCAAAAAGAGGGTTTATTAAATCTAATCTCATAGACCGCGAAATGGTGTTTTCAGTGCCTTCAATACCTTTGGGATTTGACCGCGATGCATTGAAAAAAATACCAAGTGAAAACATAATTCACGATTTTCTGGAGCTTGGTGTGGCAACCATGGCCGTTGAGTTAGTAGTGTAGCCATAATTTTTTACAGGGGCGGCGATTTGAAAATATATTAAGATAGAATAAATGGAGATGTCGAATGGTTAATGGAGTTTGTCCAGCCAATTGAAGTATCCTATCAATATCTCCCGTAATCCCCAGCCGATTTAATCAAAGCCAGAATATTTGTCAAGGGCGTGATTGCTGGATAGATGTAACCACTTGAGAGCATATACCCTCCGTTTTCCGATGCTTTTTTTATAGCAATTTCGCATTCACGTTCTACGTCATCTGGTTTACCATAAACTAAAGTTTTCAGTTTAATATTACCCATTAAAGCTACTTTACTGCCAATCTTTTCTTTTGTCTCGGATAACTCCACATTGTCCAAGCTTAATACATCGGCTCCAGTCTCAACCATTCTTTCTAGGGCTAACTTGGCGTTTCCACAACAGTGCAGGATGTATCCCGCTCCAGCCTTATGTATTGCATTGGCAAGTTTCTTGGTATGGATCCCATTGATCTTCCAGGCTCTTTCTGGGTCCAGTACCTCGGTGGCAAAGGCATCCTCTGCGCTTATTATCCAGTCACATCCTGCCTCAACCTGGGCCACGCAGAAATCTATCGCACACTGCGTTAAAAACTCCATGTAACTTTTTTGGAACTCGGGATTCCTTTTTGCGTCTATTACAAAGCTTTTTATTCCACGCAAGTCCATGGCCCAAGTGCTTATTCCGCCGAAGCCGCCGAGAACAGCTAGCTCATTTCCTAGTTTTGCGTTTAGTAGCTCTGCAGCTTTTATTCTAGAGGGCATGGATCCATCTTTTTTTGGGTCGGGGACTTCAAGATTCTCCAAATCATCCCAGGAGTTCAAAGTGGTAGTTTTATAGTTAATATATGCCCCTTCCACATTAGAGAACTCTATCTTTAACCCCAGGGCGTCCAGTCCACAAGCTGGCGATAGGAATGAACAGACATTGTCGTGAGGTATCAGCTCATGGGCTTTGCGCATTACATTGGAAATTTTTTCCGCGTTCCAGAAAACATCTTGCCAACTTAGATTAGCGTTCTCTAAGATGTACTTGCTTGCCCCGAGTGTGTAATAAACAGTTGGCACTATATCGGGTATTTCGCCCTTTGCGGCTGCGGAGAACCTTTCTCTTGAATTGATATTATTCACCTTAAGATTTTTTGTATACTTCGCATGCATCCATAAAATTCTTAACTAGTTTAAGATTTTGGGCAAAGTGCAAGTGCATATAAGAAGATATGCATCTATGTGCTAGCAAACCGTCCTTTTTATCAATGATGCCTTTCCCATTGATCATTTTATATGCAAATTTAGATCGTTTTGGCAGCCCGTCCACGATTGAAAAATGGAATTCATGCCCTTTTATTTTGCTCCCCTTCTTACTTAGTGGATTATCAGATAATACCTTGGCAAGAGTGTATTCTAGGGCTTCCAGTCTGCCTCTCATGCGGGCTTGACCTTTAAACAGCCCAACCATTTTATGTTTGACTCCTTCGAAGTCAACAACTGAATCCATCAGGTACATTAGTCCACCACATTCAGCATAGAAAGGCATTTCATCTTCGATTGCTCTTTTCACGCTGTTCACCATGCTCCTGTTCTTGGATAGTTTCTTCGCTAAAACTTCCGGAAACCCGCCACCCATATATACTCCATCGACGTTCTCCGGTAGCTTTTTGTCGTGGATTGGGCTGAAGAATTTAATACCAGCTCCGTGTATTTTGAGTAGGTCGAGATTATCCCAATAATAAAAGTTGAAAGCTTCATCAAATGCCACGCCTATCTTAAGTCCCTTTTTTTCCGCAGGATATAATAATCTTGGGGCTTGCAGGTCAATGGCCTTTCTAGCGGCCTTCAGAACTCCACGAAGATTTATACTCGAGTTAACTTCCTTGATTAATTTATTATAAAATTTTTCCATTTTCCCTTTTTCCCAAGACGGAATTAGCCCGAGATGTCTCTCCGGCATGACTAATGATTTATTGAGTAGCAAGTGTCCAAAAACTGGAATTTTGGCTTTGCTTTCTATTGCCTCCTTGACCCACCGCGCATGTCTCGCGCTTGTGACCTTGTTTAAGATTATCCCTGCTATCTGGACTTTTTTATCAAATATTTTACACCCCATCGCCAATGCCGCCGCGCTCCTAGCAAAATTCAATACATCCATCACCAAAATTACGGGTGCTTTTAACAGTTTGGCCATCTCCGAGGTACTCGTGGCATCGCTCCTCCCGTCCATCCCATCATACAAACCCATTACTCCCTCTATTATCGCGATGTCCGCATTTCCCGAGGCCCTATTGAATAATCTCAACACAGATTCTTTGGAGGTGAGCCATGTATCAAGATTTCTAGATTTTTTTCCAGTTATTGTACAGTGATGACTCGTGTCTATGAAATCGGGCCCCACTTTAAATGGTTGGACCTTCAAGCCCTGTCTTTTGAATGCACCCATCAGCCCAGTAGCTACAGTTGTTTTTCCAGCGCAGCTCCACGGCGCGGCGATGATGATTCTTGGGATGTACATCATTAAAATAGTGACATGGTCGTTTAATAAACTCTTACAATCTCGATTTCAATTTTTAATATTTTTTATTTAAGTCTTTAACTATTTTTATATTTTTTTACTTTTTTTGGGGTGTGCCCCCAGTTAACTTTGTACATTGGCTTTTTTTTCTTTTATTGGAGATATCTGTCCGTGCCAATTTTTTTCATCCTTTTATTACAACTGAGCCAGATGCCCATTACTCCTTCATTTTTAACTTTCTTCATGGTAAAAATGATTAGTACACATGGGAATTCATTACATTGATAACAAAAGTATAGACCCTTCTCTGCGGGACACTAGATCATGGTACAATTAGTTGGCATGCATGCAGCACCATTTTCTCCGCCCACGCAAAATCTGCATCCTAGGTGATCTTGTTCCGTGATATATTCTAAAACATTTACAAACTCCGAATATTCCGTGAGTTCGGAAGCAACTTTTTCATAGATTTTTGCAATATATTCAAAGCCATCTAAAAGTTGCTTCAATCTTAGCGCTGTTTTCTTTATCTCGCTATCATAGTAAAAAAAAGCATGTTTCGGAATATAATCCATGGGGTGCAATTAACCTATTTTCTCCTTTAAGACCCATTCTGAGCGCCATAATAATTTAGAAACTGGATACATATCATTTCACGCTTCTGGCGTATGGGATTGCAAGGGCGGCAGGCGCTCGTTTTTTCCGTGCAATCAAAAATAGTGAAATAACGACTAACAAATATGGAATCATCATTAGAAATTGGTCAGGCACCGCTAGGCCAATTGGTTTTAGGCGTAACCGAAGTGCATCTGCGCCACCAAAGATTAGTCCTCCGACAAAAATCCTCCAAGGGTTCCACCCGCCCAGTATTACTATGGCGATGGCCATCCACCCTCGTCCTGCGGTCATCTCCGGGATAAATGATTGATAATAGGCCAATGAAAGAAAAGTTCCAGCTAGCCCAGCTGCCATGCCACCTATAATAACGCAAAGGTATCGGATACGAAAAATGTTTACTCCCAGTGTATCGGCAGCCCTTGGATTTTCGCCTACCGCTCTGATTTTAAGCCCCAAGGTTGTCTTGAAGAGAATAATCGCCGCAATGGCTGTTAATATCATGCCTATGTACACTAACAGCGGGTGTTGAAATAGTACGGGACCTATGAATGGTATATCACCTAAAACTGGCAAACTAAACGGTCTTAATCCCTCCACAATAGGAACTGTGCCAACTGATTCTTTGAATACCGAGTAGAACGTGAACGTTGCCAAGGCGCCTCCAAATATAGTTATAGCCATCCCGCTTACTATCTGATTTATTTTAGCTGTGACACTAAGAAACGCCATCAGAAGCCCTATTATTCCACCCATTACTATACCTGCCAGGACTCCTAGCCACGGATTTCCAGAATCAAACGCGACGATAAAACCGACACTCGCTCCGACGAGCATAGTTCCTTCCACCCCAAGGTTCAAGACTCCAGAAGATTCACTTATGTTTTCCCCGATTGCGGCAATCAGTATGGGGGTGGCCATTCGTATCGAGGCCGCCAAAAGACCCTCAAAAAAAATTAAATCGTCAACCATTTAAGTCACCATTTTATTTTTTCCACGTATTAATTTAATTTTATAACTCCCTAAATACCTAACAATAAGAAATATTATTGGAATTACTCCCTGGAAGATGAGTGAAATCGATGTATGTATTCCAGTTGTGATCTGCATAGCGCTGCTTCCTACCATTAAAGCTGAATAAATAAAAGCGACAAGTGATATCCAAACTGGATTTAAGTTACCCAACACCGCTATCAAAATTCCAATAAATCCAAATCCTGGAGAAAAATCACCTCTCAAACGGTGGTGAATACCACTAATTTCTATAGCTCCGGCAAAACCAGCAAACGCACCGCTTAACAACATGGCAACTATGATATATTTTGACACGTTAATGCCGGAATACCTAGCAGCCTTTACCAACCTTGATGTTTTCATCTCGAATCCAAGCACAGTCTTTTTAACCAGCATGAATGAAAGAACCGCTAAAACGCCTGCTATTAAAATTCCCAAGTGAATACGGGTACCATCAATCATTCGAGGCATCCATGCAGCTTCGGTAATATATGCTGTCTGAGGCACAACAGATGCAGGATCCATCAATGGATTGTATAAGAGGTAAGATACGGAAAGTGCCATGATAAAATTTAACATCAAAGTCGTGAGGATTTCATTCATGCCAAATCTTGCTTTGAGAACTCCAGGGATAATTCCCCACATACCACCAAATAATAATCCTGCTAATAACATCAGGATGAGGGGAATTGGAAAGGGTGCTTGGATGTAAAGTCCTACTAAGGTTGCGCCCAGCGCTCCTCCCATGAGCTGTCCTTCCCCCCCTATGTTCCATATGCCAGTTTGAAAAGCCAGCATCAGGCCCAAGCCCAAAATCAAGAGTGGTATGGTTCTAACAAGAGTCTCCGCTAAGGCGTTTACGCTTCCAAAGGCTCCGATCACTAAGGCGCTGTATCCCTCAAATAAATCTGCCCCGCCTGCGGTCATTAAAAATCCACCTGCAATGAAAGATACCACAATTCCCAACAATGCGATTAATAATTTGTAAAGAAAGCTTGCTCCTAGCTCTCTTTCGACTACTTGAATCCTCATCTGATCCCTGAAAAATAGGGGCCAAAAGAGTTTTAAAGATTATTGGTAGAATATGGATTCTCAGTTATGACTACTAAACTATAAAAAAAATAAAAAAAGTATGGTTTAAAGTCCCCAAACCTGCTCGGGGTCGTTTATATTTGGTAAAATTACTAGTTGGCCATCATTTATCGATTGCTCCAGAAACTCGAGTAAATCTAAGATGTCATCGGGTACTTTTTCTGGCATATTTACAACTAATTCAGCGCCGTGTTCTTCGATCCCATATAAATATTCTCTGGCCTCGAAGTTACCGTCTATCGTGTCACTTACAACTTTGTCTACAGTTGACCTTAGATCCCACACATTGGACGATATCATTGAATTTGGAGCCAATTCTGGCATGGCCTTGAAAATCGAGATGACGTAAATCGGATTTTCTTCCGTAGCTATTTGTTTTGTCCATGCTTCTTCTACCCCAGCTTCTGCGCCAGGAAGCATATCACTGTAGATAAAATCGGCTCCCCATTCTATAAAGGCTAATGCAGATTCTTTACCTAGAGGTGGATCTGACCACGAATATATGTAAGTCATTTTTATTTCCACTTCTGGATTGACCTCACGTGCTCCCTGTATGAATCCGTTGTGGTATCTGTTGACGTTCGCTACTGGAAAACCTGTTACAATGCCAATTTTGTTAGTCTTTGTCATACTTCCAGCGAGGACTCCGTTCAGATATCCGCTCTCGTGCATATACGTGTCGTAGTGTCCAACGTTTGACGGTACTTCTACAGGGGGTGGATAAAGGACAACGAGTTCTGTCCCGCCACCAGCGCCAAGCGCGACGACGTTCGGAAATTCTGTCCCTACCATTTTAATGGCGTCGGGGAACCAGCTGTGGAAGAACAACAATTCGTACCCCTGATCAATGTAAGTTCTTGCTATCCGATCTGCATCTGGAGGTGCAACGCTTTCGGTATAGTTGTATTCGATACCGTATGTGTCTACGGCATCTAGCAATGGCTCATGCAACTGTAAGTTCCAATACTCGCCCTCAAGTGGTGAGATGTAAATAACTGCCACCTTCAATGGTTCTTCTGCCGTAGTAGTTGTAGTGGTTGTTGTTGTCTTTGGTGTGGTTGTTGTAGGTGTTGTGGTGGATGGTGCTGCAGGTTGGGTTCCTATGTAAGCAGCTGCGGCAACGATTACGACTATTATTACCACAACTGCTCCTATAACTCCAGTCTTTACCAATGTATCACTGGTTTACGTATTTTTCCGAACTATAAAAACTTTATGGTCTTTTTTGTAAAGCGATTATAGGGCAAAAAATTGGGAAATTACAGACTTCTCTTTATTGGTCGGGAATTCATTCTGAATTTAGCCTCATATAAATTAAGAGTCATATCAAATAATCCCATTTTTTTATGTGTCTTCGCGCTCTAGGGGCAACTGATTTAGAATCTCTTATCTGTTGAAGCTAGTCTAATGGCGCACAGGGCACTTACTTCAAGCGTCCGTGCAAGGTCCTTCGGGTGTGGCGCAAATTCTATTGAGTCTTTCTCAGTATGGTAGTATGGATGCGGTGGTGGATACTCAACAAACATCGCCGTAGGTATCCCTATATCCCTAAAGGGCCCATAATCTCCGATGGTTTCACTTGCTCCTTCTATCGAGTGAAGTTTCCATCCAATTATTTTAGCCGTTTCGGCAGCAAAGCTTCTCATTGAATCGGAAACCCAGAGAGTATGCTTCATGGCTGGTTGATTGCAGGGCCCGTCAATATTAATATAACCCACGCAACTCTTACGTAAGTTTTTTTCGTGTTTTTTAGTATAATCTACAGATCCCCAACAACCGATTTCTTCACAGCCGAACCATACGAATACCATTGTTCTCTTCGGACAGATATTCGATTTCTTGACAGCTCTAGCTATCTCAAGTAGACCAGCAGTTCCTGAACCATTGTCACAGATTCCCGGTGTGGTAAATTGCGTATCATAATGGGCACCAATAATCACTTTCTCTTCTGGCCGTTCAGTTCCCTTGACTTCACTTATGATATTACACGATTTTCCCAAAGAATATTCAGCGTTAGAGGCCACATGAACTCTAACTTTCCCCACGCTCATCAAGCTTAGGAGACGGCGCCCTTCGGACATGGGTATCATGGCGCCAGTAATTTTGGCGGGAAAATCCATCGGGTTTTCGTATAATGTGGGTGTAGCTGTAGTGGAATAAAATGCCCCTACACACCATCTGATTAAGTCTTCGATAGCAGTTGATACTGTTATAAGACCTACTGCGCCACATTCTTCAACAAGGGATGTAATTGCGAAAGGGTAATCGGATGTCGCCATCACGATTTTTTCATTAAAATCGATCCCCGCGTTTTTCAAAGTCTCAAACTCTGGTTTGGAACCTGAACCAACATACACAAGTTCTCCTTCGGCCTCCTTATTCGCATAGTATGCTACAGGTGCACATTTTATTTCCTGTTCTTCTGGAGATTTTATTTTTGCACTGTAAGATATCGGGTGCCACTTTGGATACTCGAACTCTTCTAACCTAGTTTCTATCCCATATTTCTTCATTTGTTTATGGATATACTCTTTTGTCTGCACCTCACCATCTGTACCAGGCCATTTATTCCCAAATTGCTGCAGTTTCAACAGGTGTCGTTGGATTCGAGAACTGGACAATTTGGGTAAAATTTCTTTTACCATATTAGCATCACATCATTTTGTAATATTAAAACGTCTAATATAAATAAGTAAATCCAATGGCTTTAAATTAATCGAAATGTCAGTTGTTTTGATATATATGGGTGAAATAAAAATCGAAAAGTCACGCGAATTATTTGAGCGGGCAAAAAAAGTCCAAGCTGGTTGGATGGGTAGTACTGGTAGGATGAGGACAACCATAAACGGAGTACAAATCTACATGGAACGTGGGAAAGGTTCAAAAATAATCGATGTAGATGGGAACGAGTTGATAGATTACTTCTTGAACTTTGGAGCTCTGATAAACGGGCATGCCAACTCTAGCATAAACAGCGCTATCCAGGAACAGATCGAGAAAGGAACTATGTATGGGCTAGGCAATGAACTTGAAATTAAATTATCTGAAAAACTAATAAAGCATATCCCTTGCGCTGAACTTGTCAATTTCCATAATTCTGGTTCGGAAGCCGTACATTCAGCTCTTAGGTTAGCGAGAGCTTACACGGGTAAAGACAAGATCATAAAATTTGAGGGACACTATCATGGGTGGCATGATTCCGTGGACATCTCCGCGTTCTCCCCACCAAGAGGCTCGAATGAACGTCCCGAGCCTGTATTTGGCTCTCCGGCTGGTCAACCTAAAAGCGTCTTGCAGGATATCATAATTCTGCCTTGGAATAACCCGGAAATATTGGAGAACACAATCAAGGAGCATATTGATGAATTAGCCTGTGTCATAATGGAACCCATAGAGCTTGCACACGGTATAATGCCCAAAGAAGGATATTTAGAAACAGTGAGGGAGATGACAGAGAAATACGGGGTTCTCTTAATCTTCGATGAGGTTAAAACAATGTTTCGATTAGGGTTGGGGGGAGCTCAGGAGTACTTAGGCGTAGAACCAGATTTATTTACATGCTCAAAATCTATGGGTGGGGGCCTCCCCATCAGCGCATTTGGCGGAAAGAAAGAAGTAATGGAACTTGTCTCTCAAGGTAAAGTGCCAGTTAAGGGCACTTACAATGCTAATTCTATTTCGCTCGGCGGTGCGTTAGCAAATTTGAAGGAGCTCGAAAAAGGTGATGGGAAAGCATATGACAATATGTATAAGATAGGAAAAAAACTCATGGATGGAATTAGGGACATATTCGAAAATTTAGGAGTAAAAGGGGTAGTGATGGGATTACCCCCTCAATTTATTACAGGGCTCACGGAACTATCTGCAGAAGAAATCACAGATTACAGGACTTACACAAAAGCGATGGGATTACCCCCCCAATTTATTACAGGGCTCACGGAACTATCTGCAGAACAAACTAGAGATTATTGGGCTTTTTACAGGATCTACAATAAAGTAGCTGCTTCTGATAAAGCTGAAAAATATAGATTAGAGCTGTTCAAAAACGGGATGTTCATTTATTATCCGGTGTGGGACCTATCAATTGTTCACGATAATGAGGATGTGAATAAAACTTTGAAAGCAGTGGAGATGTCACTTAAAGGGTCTGGTTTGGGAAAATAACTTATGTTGGTAATTGTTAGTGATGGAAAAATTAGGTAGGGAAATTTTTTCAATAAACCAACTGCTAAATCATATGGCGATTACACACAAACTTACTTCAATGCTAATTTAAGTTCTTGGATTTTACGGAACATTCTGTGAATCCAACTTACGACGTCGGGTCTTGTGTTCATCCCGGAGACGTAATAAGTTTGTTGATAATAAGCATCGATTGGGCTCATATTCTCTTCGTAGCCCAGAAGCCTGTCAAAAATATCCCTATTTACTTTTATCCACGTGTTTTCTAAAAATTCCCTTGTTGGGTAGGGTTTCTTTGGGGGAGGCCAAGGTATCTTTCCCCGTGTGACCACAATTTTACCTTTCTTTATTTTTACAACGAAAAATTCGTCTCCTTTCTTTTTTGTTAGACTCAAGCTTTTTCCGATGTCTTTTCCGACTTCAAACTGGATGTTTTGATTACGTTCTTCTAATATTTTCTTACCACTGGGATTCTTGGTCAACCCAACGAATACTTTTTTTACTTTATCGATCGATGCCATGTTTATTACCTAGAAAATCTCCCTTGTTTGTGTCAAAATATGTTCAGGTCTCTTATGCCGCTTGGCTGCCTTGATAACTTCAATGTCGTCTAAAATGGTTGACCAACCTTTGTCAATGATTTTCTTATTGTCTATCCAGATTGTGGGCTCCAGTATAGTCCCGTCGAGATGAATCCCGGGGATGATATCCCCGCCAAATACCCCTGTGTCCCCCAAAGCTACGTGACCAACGCCTATGTTCCTTTGTGCTTCTATTAAGGTTGGGTCCCCGCTCAAGTTCAATCGGGCATGAGGGTTACAACCTATTGCTATTTCAGCGCAATGAAATGAATTCTCGTAACCTTCCAGCATTGATTTTAACATATCTGCTTCTGGCCCTCCATCAATCTTTGTGCACCATCCGTCCTCTATGGTGCATTTAATCGGTTTGCCCGATTTCACATGACCGATTTTGTAAAATCCATCGAAGTATATAACACCGTTCGCTGTTAAATAAGACCAGAAACATCTTTCGCCAAATGGAAACATGTCGAAAGCTCCCCTCATGTTGGCTGGGGGTATGGGTGGTGATATAAAATTCCCATCTGGAATTTCACAAGTGAAATCCGTTCCTTTTTGATCTTTCATTGTGAAGGTGGTGCCCTCGTGTAATATTTTATTCAATTTCTCTTCAATCACATACAAGACATCAAGGGGGTAGCGAGAGGTTGGGCTCAGCAAGCACTCAACAGTAGAACCCATTGCATTGCATTCTAGGTATTTGACTCCATAGTCCAACATCGATTTAACTACAGTTTTGGTGTACAACAAAGGATAAAGAACAACGCCCAGGGTAGCATCTGATTTTTGCATCGCACCAGCAAGCATCGGTGATGGTTCTTCGGTAGCGCCCACCCCAACTTCCTTTATCCACATGGTCGTTACATCCACACCTCTTTCCCGGGCGATTGAGGCTAGGGTTTGGAGAATTATCGGATCCCTGGTGTTCTCACTGAATATTAAAAATTTTTCGTAGTTGTTGCCTTCAAAATCAAAGTGGTCTATAATACCTTTGGCCACCTCCGCCAACTCGACTACTCTATAGTCCACGCATCCACTCCATCACCACTCTTTCTAACAAATTTAAATATCTTGTTAAAGCACCAGTCGATCCAAATCTTTTGTCGACGAACTCGCGACAATTGTTTAAATACCATGTAACTATTTCCAATACCAAAATTTATTTATGCCCTGGAAATTTTAACTGGAGTGGTATACATGGCGGACTTAAGTTTGGAGTGTATTGGATTAAAATTCAAAAATCCTTTCTTGATCGCCTCCGGCCAACATACAACTAGTATGGGATTGATCAGGAAAAATGCCGGCGAAATCGCAAATGCAGGCTGGGCCGGTCTGGTCACCAAGACATTTGTACTAGAGGGTCATCCTCTATCCACCCTGCCAATAACGCACATCTTTCCCATAAGTGGGCTAAGACGTTCTAATATGCAAAACATAGGCCCTAGTCAGCCAATACTTTCTCAGTCCGTGCTAAGGGAGGACGTCAAGGCAGCGAAAGATGCGGGATTAATAATAATTGCCAGCGTGATGGGTCGTACTTTGGATGAATGGACAGTTCTCGCTAGGTCAGTGGAGGAATGTGGGGCAGATGCCGTCGAGCTTAGCATCGGCTGTCCGGTGATTCTCGACGCGCGCGATATATCTGCGGGCGTAATTAGTCATAGTCCCGATCTTGTCAATAAGGTGGTTCGAGCTGCCAAGAAAGAATGTAGTGCGCCAATAATTCCAAAAGTTACGCCAAATTTGAGGGAGGGAGATCTCCCCATCGTAACTAAGGCTGCCGAAAATGCAGGTGCAGATGCGATATCTGCTATTAATACTGTTTTGGGTTTGGCCGGTATTGATATTGAAACTGGCATTCCTTTAAGTTCAGACATATATGGTAAAAGCATAATTAGCGGTATTTCAGGTCCTATAGTTAAACCGATTGGTCTACAGTGCGTTTCCCAGATAGCTAAAGCGGTCGACATCCCCGTCTTCGGCATTGGTGGGATAAGCGACTACAAAAGTGCGATTGAGTACATGATGGTGGGAGCGAGTGTAGTTCAGCTATGTACTGCCGTAATGTTTCGCGGTTATCAAATTGGGAGAGATCTAACCAAAGGATTGTCAGAATTCATGAAGCGAAAAGGTTATAAAAGCCTGGACGATTTCAGAGGTATCTCGCTACCCAACATCATAACGAATCATTTGAAGATGAACTTAAAAACGAAGGTCTCAGCTTTTGTCAACGAGCAAAAATGTACTGGTTGTGGTCTCTGCGTTACGGCGTGTAGTGACGGCGCGACTAATGCCATCACCATGGAGGACAAAATTGCCGTAGTGAATAAAGATGTTTGCATTGGTTGCGGCTTGTGTCGAGTGATATGTCTGGTCAACGCCATAGACCTGGCTGCCTTAACCTAACCGGAAGGAAATCGATGGAAACCTTGTTGATAAAGAATGCCACCATAGTCACGTTGGGTAAAAAACCTCGGATTATTAAGGGATCAATTTTAGTTGAGGATAACAAAATAAGAAAGATCGGCGATTTTAACGAAACTGCAGATGAGAAAATCGACGCTAGAAAGAAAATAGTGATACCGGGTTTGATCTGCTCGCATTCCCATATGATGGGCGCGTTCATCAGAGGAATGCCTATAAATGAAGCACCGAAAAATTTCCCCGAAAACTTGGAGAAGATATGGTGGAAGATAGACAAGAGAATGAATTTGAATGATATTTATATCTCCGCATTGCTTTGTCTGGTAGAAATGACCAAAAATGGCCTGACCAGTTTTGCTGAAAATCATGTGAGCCCCTTTGCGGCAACGGGAAGTTTAGACGAAATAGCAAAAGCAACAGAGCAGGCTGGACTCAAGGGAGTGCTTAGCCTCGAAGTTTCAGATAGAGATGGTACTAAAATTAGAAACAATTGCATTGCCGAAAATGAGAGGTTCATTAAAAAGGGTAAGGGTAGAACATTGGGCAATTTTGGTATCCATGCTTCATTCACCGTATCGGATGAAACTCTATCTAAATGCGTTGAGGTTGGAGAAAAACACAATGTTGGTTTCCAAATTCACGTGGGAGAGGATTCGTGTGATCAAAAAGATAGTATGAACAAATATGGAATGCGGGTCGTACAAAGGCTGGAAAAGGCCGGTATTTTAGGACCCAAAACTATAGCTGCGCATTGCGTGCATATTGATAATAATGAAATCGGTATTTTGAAGAGAACTAATACCAGTGTCACACACAATCCTCAAAGCAACATGAATAATGGAGTTGGTGTTTCACCAGTCCCACAACTGTTAAAGGATAGTTTACGCGTGGGAATAGGAACTGATGGATTTACTTATAATATGTTCAGGGAAGCCATGGCAACATATTTAGTTCATAAGCTTTCAAGCGGAGACCCAAGGGTAATGCCCGCAGATGTCGTCCTGAGATTGCTTTACGAGAATAACGCGAAGATAGTGGGGTTCGATGTGGGCTCATTAGAGGTGGACAAATTGGCAGATATTCTGGTATTAAATTACAAACCGCCTACACCAATGACAGCGGGAAATTTTCCGTGGCATTTCGTCTTCGGAATGAACGGAAGCAACGTTGAGACAGTAATAGCAGAAGGAAAAGTCATAATGGAGAATCGAGGATTAAAAAATCTATCAGAGGAGGACATAGTAATTGATTCTAAGGAAGCTGCGCAAGGACTGTGGGACAGGATACGATAGTCAGCTAAACTACAAATTAAGCTATAATTTCAGATAGGATTCCTTTTTGAGCGTGGAGCCGGTTCTCAGCTTCATCATATATTACGGAGTGCGGCCCGTCTAGTATCTCATCCAGAGCCTCGATACCCCGTTCAACTGGGAGTGCATGCTGCACGTTAACATCCTTTTTTGCTATTTCTAATAATTCTTCAGTTATAACCCAACTTCTGTATTTTTTAGGATTCTTTCTATGGGGTGTTATCGCGTCAAGTCCAGCTAATCCTTTTCTGATAATTTCATGCGGATTCCAACATTTGATATGAACTACATCTGCTCCTTCAACCGCTTCCCTAATATCCCGCGTGATTTTTACTTCCGACCCCATGGCTTTTGCTTCCTTTCGAGCAGCTTTCATGACCTCAGGATCGGGATCGTAACCCTTGGGACACGCTACCACAATGTCCATTCCTACCTTAGGTCCCGCGTAGAGCGCTGAATTTACGATTCCCAGGGATTCGTTCCAAGATTTGGGTGCCCAAGTTATGGCTGTTTTTATGCCCTCTAGTTTCTTTTTTTTCTCCTTAGTTGTAAGGAAGTCTGCCATTACCTGACACGGGTGCTCGCGGTCGCAATAAGCATTTATGACCGGAACGGTAGACCATTTAGCAAATTCTGCAATATCTCTAAAATCATATGTCCTAATCATGACACCGTCTACGTATCGGCTAAATACCCCCGCAGAGTCTTTTATGGATTCCCTATTCTTGTCCCAAAAGTCCTTGGGGGTGATCATTTGTGCATGGCCGCCCAGCTGGGTCATTGCAGTTTCAAAGGATACCCTGGTTCTGGTTGAAGGCATTTCAAATATCATGGCCAAGGTCTTCTCATGGAGTAAATGCTGTTTAATTCCCCGCTTAAGTTTTCTTTTTAACTCAGTTGCTTTGCTCCAAAGCCTATACAATTCTTCGGCAGTGAAGCCGGCTAAAGAAATAAAATCTCTTCCAATCAGTGATTTTGCTCTTGATTTATTTTTTTTACTCGCCATACCATCACCTATTCTAAAATTGATTCTCATTTACCCCCCATGGTCAGAGCGAGCACGGCCATTCTGGTGTAAAGGTTATTCTCTGCTTGATCGTATACTGCTGAGTGTGGGCCGTCCATAACTTCATCCGTAGCTTCTTCACCCCTAAACACTGGCAATACATGCATTATTTTTGAGTTTTTGTCCATCAAATCTACTAGATCCTGTGTTAACTTCCAATCTTTAAACTTATTATGTAATGCAATTTCGTTTTCCCTACCAAAGTTGTTTATGCCGGCAGAGTAGCATTGGTGGCTGGCCCAGTTACGAGGAAAGACTAAATCTGCCCCATCTAATGCTTCTTTATAATCATGAGATATTTCGAATTTTGCTCCGCTATCCCCCGCGTTTTTCTTACTTTGTTCCACAATATCCGAGTCTAGGTTAAACCCATCAGGATATGCTAGTGTTATATCTACTCCGTACCTTGAGGCGATTAACATATCGCACTGTACTCCGGCCCAAGACCTAATCTTTTTAGAGTACCCCCACATTATAACGTACTTCTTCCCTTCGTATTTTGGGAATTTTTCTTGAATAGTCATCATATCGGTTAAAGCCTGCGTTGGGTGATCTTTATCGTCGGCCATACTGATCACGGGAACTTTAGCGTGCTTGGCGCATTCTCGGATGATCTCAGTCCCACGCCCATATTCGTAGTTAACAGCGGATTCAAGTATCCTTATCCCAAGTCCGTGGCCGTAGCGTTCGTACATCTTGGCCATGTCCTTTGGGGCTTCACCTTCTCCCGCCCTGGTAGTACGGGCATCGATGAATTGCGCGTGGCCACCCAATGCGGTCATAGCTGCTTCAAAGGATGATCTAGTCCTGGTGGATGTGTTGTAAAATAACATGGAAAAAGTTTTGTTTTTCAGCGATTCCGGGACGCTGCGCGTGTAATATCTTTGTTTGAATTCCTTCCCAAGATTCAACACTATATCTAGCTCTTCCCTTGACCAATCTTGTGTGGTTATCAAATCTCTCCCAAAAAGTTCTTCATAACCCACAATATCCCATATTTTAGTTTCAGTAGTGATATTTAACCTTTTTTTAACTAAATTTTAAATTTTTCCATTTTTTATAAGTTTTGGCCTAAATATTAAAATAATAATCTTGTATATCGTTGATCGGCTGGCGCTTATTTAATGTAAATAATTATTAATGTAATAGAAACGCAATGTGGCCAGATATTGATGTCCGTAAAAAATAGTTATTATAAGGTTGGAAAGCCCGTTCCCAAAATAGATTCTCCTGACAAGGCCACCGGTAAATCGAAATACGGTTTTGACATTAAGCTACCAGGAATGTTGTATGGTAAAATACTCAGGAGTCCTCTTGCCCATGCTAAGATAAAAAAAATTGATGCTTCTAGGGCTAAGAAACTCAGAGGAGTGGAAGCGATAATAACTCACAAAGATGTTCCGAGAGTAGCTTATAATTCAGCACCACTTTCTACACTAGAACCAAGGGATAAATTTGTCTTGGACGCTAAAGTTCGTTTTGTTGGGGACGATGTCGCAGCGGTAGCTGCTGCTGATAAAGATACTGCCGAGGCTGCTCTTGAGCTAATAGATGTCGAGTATGAGGAGCTACCAGCGGTATTTGACCCGATGGAGGCGATGGAATCTGACGCACCTAGAATTCACGATGCGAGACGTAATATTTGCGCCCTAATTACAAGGGAATGGGGCGATTTGGGCAAAGGGTTCAAGAAGGCAGATTATATATTCGAGGACGAGTACAAAACCCATGCAGTCCATGCTTGTCCCATGGAACCGCATGCGTGTTTAGCTAGCTATGAATCCGGATTACTAAGAATTTGGTCAGGTTTACAAGCTCCGCATCCTTTCAGATATAAAATAGCTCAAATTTTCGGGATTCCACAAAGTAAAGTTAGAATTACCACGCCATATATTGGAGGTGGATTTGGAAATAAAGACGCACTCACGATTGAACCCATAACTATCTCTCTAACGATGAAAACAAACAAACCGGTTAAATTGGAGCTTACTAGAGAAGAAGTTTTTTTTACCAGCAAACGCGCCCCCTCAATCGTGGAGCTAAAGACTGGGGTCATTCGCGACGGCACTCTAACTGCCAGACAGGTAAGTGGTATCTTAGTGGCTGGTGCATATGCTTCTCATGGCCCCAATGTTGCCGGTACTTTTGCAGCTGGAAGTGTGGGATTAGTTTCATTATATAAAACGCCAAGTTTCAGTGCCAAACCTCGTGTTGTTTATACTAACACACCACCATCCGGTGCCGTCAGAGGTTATGGTAATCCTCAAGGAGCGTTCCCGCTTGAATCGCAAATGGACCAAATAGCCACGGAGTTAAATATCGACCCAATAGAGCTGAGATTAAAAAACTGCATACGCGCTGGCGATGTAGATCCAGCTACAGATGCAAGGATAAATAGTTGTGGCATAGATGATTGCGTTGATAAGATAAAAAAAGAAATGCGATGGGAAGAGAAGAGGAACTATAAACGTAAGATAGCAGGCAAAAAGAAGACAGGCTTCGGTTTGGCTTTCTTAATGCATGTTAGCGGAGCAGCACCTCCATTAGATCAAACTTGTTCAGCAATAGTAAAAATTAATGCCGATGGCACAGTCAATATCCTATCGGCATCAGTAGATATTGGACAGGGATCAAATACCACTCTAACTCAGATAGCATCTGAGGAGCTGAAGGTACCAATGTCCCAGATTAAAATAACGGAAGAAGCCGATACTATCTTTCCATATGATCGAGGTTGTTACGCTAGTGGAACTTTGTATCTCACTGGTGAAGCTGTCAGGCGGGCAGCAGCAGATGCTAAAAATAAGCTTTTAAAAGAAGCGTCAAAAAAATTAAAGAAAAAAATGGAGAAGTTATGGCTAGAAAATGGAGATATTATAATAAGGGGCAAACAAAAAAAACGGATCCCGATGACAGACGTTATCAAAGATATGCCCGGCAGAGAGATAATCGGGATAGCGAGTTATAACCCGTCTTTTAACGCCCCTAACTTTGGGGTTCAGAGCGTCGAGGTGGAAGTGGATACCGAAACCGGAGAACTTTCCGTCTTAAAATTGGCATATGCACACGATATCGGCAAGGCGATAAACTCAATGATCGTGGAGGGGCAATTAGAAGGAGGAATGGTTCAAGGACTTGGATATGCCCTAACCGAAAATCTTGTGCTCGATGGGAAAACTGGGAGATATTTCAACCCTAATTTTTCAGACTATAGAATAGCACATGCTGGCGATTATCCAAAGATAAAAGCGCTAATAGTTGAATCCAATGAGGATACTGGTCCATTTTCTGGAAAAGGATGTGGAGAAGCGAGCATAGTACCGACAGCTCCTGCCGTGGCAAACGCTATTTTCAATGCAATAGGTATAAGATTTAAAGAAATCCCTATAACCCCAGAAATTATTTTAAAAGCACTGAGAAAAAAATAAAATACACTTAAACAAACCGTATTTTTTCAATTAGGATCGGTGCAGAACTAACCCATTCCAGAAATTAGATAGCTATCATCTCTTCTCAAAGAATTCATTTGCTTTAAAAAGTTTGATGGTATGGAAACGCTTAATATATGCTGGAGCCTCGATTTAATGGTATTATGGCAGAAAATTTGGTCAGCGCGATGGTTGGTTTAGAGGAAAAAGATTCACTGAGGATAGTCCAAGAAAAAATGGATGCTGGTGAAGATCCTTCAAATATTATTGACGACGTTAGAAAAGCCATGGAGATCGTGGGCAAGCGTTACGAAAATTGCGAATATTTTCTCGCCGAGCTTTATTTGGCTAGCGATATATTAAGCGAAATAATGGAAATGGTTAAGCCGAAGTTGGCAATTGGTGCCATGGGAAAACGGTATGGCAAAATTGTAATTGGTACCGTGGCTGGAGATGTTCATGACATTGGCAAAAATATAGTCACTTTCTTGTTAGATGCCAACGGTTTTGAGGTTCACGATCTCGGAACGGACGTTCCCCCACAAAAATTTGTCGATAAAATAAATGAAGTTAAGCCGGAAATAGTGGGATTAAGCGGATTTTTGACACTATCATTTGAGTCGATGAAACAAACCATTGAGGCAATAAAGAAAGCTGGGTTGCGGGACAAGATAAAGATAATAATCGGCGGCGGAGTACTGGACGAAAAAGTAAGAGAATATGTCGGCGCGGATTCCTTTGAGAGATTTGCTAGCGGGGCACTTTCGATGACCAAAAAATGGATAGGTAGTGCATAACATGGTAAAGACACCGGAAGAGTTGTACAAAGAAAGAGAGAAGAGGGTAGTAGACGCAATCAGTTTGAAAGTTCCTGACAGAGTTCCAATTGCATTAATCGATAACTTTTATTCCATCAAGTATGCAGGGGTTACTCTCGAAGAAGCCATGACCGACTATGAAAAAGCTTGTGCGGCATGGAAAAAAGTCCAAGCGTATTTTGAGTGGGACATGTTTTCCTACATCCCTGTCACAGTTTCTGGTAAGGTGTTTGATTACCTGGGCTCTAGACAATTGAAATGGCCCGGGCATGGCAGCAACAAGACCCAGTATCAGTTCGTGGAACCTGGCACTGAGTATGAAGCGATGCCAGCGGAAGACTACGATTGGTTCATCGATGATCCTTCTGATTATATTATAAGAAGACATTGGCCTAGGGTATATGGGGTATTAGAGCCCTTTAAAAATCTGCCACCCATACACAATATGGTTTCACATTTTGGATTGTTTGATATGCTCCCAAATATGGGGACACCGGAGATTTCCAACGCCTTTGAATCTCTTTTGAAAGCCGGGCGCGAATACGTCAAGTGGTTAAACGTAAATCTGCAAAGTATCCAGGAATTGATCAAGATGGGATTCCCGCCCTATTATTTAGGGTTTACTCAATGTCCCTTTGATTTCATCGCTGACTATTTGAGGGGAACAAAAGGAGCGTTGACGGACATGTCTAGAAATCCAGATAAGCTCAAAAAAGCCCAGGAGAAGATAGTTCCATGGATGATAGATTATGGGGAATGGATGGCTAAGATAACATATTGCCCCCGAATAGTCCTCTTTCTGCACAAAGGCGCTGGAGGATTCATGTCCAATCAGCAATATGAAGAATTCTACTGGCCATACTTGAGAAAAGTAATAATGGGGCTAATCGATAGGGGGCTAACGCCCCTTGTCAACACCCAGGGAATTTACACAGACCGATTCCAAATAATTAGCGATGTACCCAAAGGAAAGGTCTTGTACCAAGTTGAGTCTGATATTTTTAAAGCAAAGGAGATATTAGGTGACACAGCCTGCCTCACTGGAGGTCCACCAGCTTCACTTTTGAACGTGGGCTCACCGCAGGAAGTCAAAGATTACTGCAAAAAGCTAATCGATGTCGTTGGCGAAGGCGGCGGTTTCATTATGGGTTCTGCATTTCCTCTCGTCACAGCTAAGGATGAAAATATGAGGGCTTTGACGGACTTTACCAGAGAATATGGAATTTACAAGAAGTAGCATTGCCAAATTCGACATGTTCCGCGGGTTGTTATACCACTAGATCAAATCAAGATCCTTTCCTATCTTTTCAACGGCGTCAATGCAGTAATCCAAGTCCTTTTTAGAATGAACTGCCGAAGGTTGGAGCCTCAAACGGGCTGTTCCGCGGGGAACGGTGGGGTAGATGATATACTGGCCGAAAATATTCTCATCTTCCAACATTCTTATGCTTAACTCAGCAGCTAATTTTTCGTCCTTTACCATTAATGGTGTGATTGGAGTTTTGCTATTACCCAAATCAAATCCGAGCTTGTTCAGCTTTTCTTTGAAATAGTTCGTATTATTCCACAGTTTCTTTATCAGTTCGTCACTCTCTTCCAGAAGTTCTACCGCGGCCATTGCAGCGGCAACGTCTCCTGGATTGGTCGCGCTGCTAAATAGAAATGGTCTAGCCCTGTTTTTCAAGAACTCAATAAGTTTATTGTCTCCGGCTATATATCCACCAACTACACCGAAAGCCTTCGATAATGTACCCATTTCTATATCCACCCGTCCATGGAGTTTATAGTGGTCCACTATGCCGCGACCGTGGTCGCCGAGTACACCTTCCCCATGCGCGTCGTCTACCATAACTAAGGCATTGTACTTATCTGCAACTTCGATAATCTTAGGTAAGGGGGCCATATCGCCATCCATGCTGAACACTCCGTCGGTAACTACCAACTTTCTGCGGGCATCTTTTTCTCTACTTATAATATCTTCCAATGCCGAAACGTTCAGGTGTGGATATATGTATCTTTTCGCCCCGCTCAATCTGGAGGCGTCAATTATACACGCATGATTTAATTCTTCGCTGAATATGGCATCCTGCTTTCCCATTATTGCTGGTATTGTACCGATTACAGCGTCGAATCCCGACTGGAGCAAGATAGCTGCCTCCCTCTTCTTGAATCTAGCCATCTTTTCCTCGAACATGTCGTGCAGTTCCAAATTACCGGCAATAGATCGGACGGCCCCTGTTCCTACTCCCCATTCATCTATAGCTCTTTTCGCCGCCTCGATAAGTTTTGGATGATTGGCCAATCCAAGGTAATTGTTTGAGCACATGTTCAGGACTTTCTTTCCCCTAACTACTGTCCAAGCACCCTGGGCGGACTGCCTAGTCCTCACTCTGAGGTACAAGCCCTGTGACTTCATATTCTCCAGCTCGTTCGCCAAAAAATTCAATTTCCTACTCAACTATTCACCAAGCAACCACTAGGGTAATACTATAT
>CAYFIY010000005.1:12146-51737 GCA_964343275.1 Hadarchaeota archaeon (SeqCode) | reverse complement strand
CTGTGCCAATGTTTCATTTGCTTCAGCCATCCACCTAAATACACGAGTATTATTGTATATTTTGCTATCGAATCTTAAATCCACCGCGAGCCGAATTACAACTCCATGATTTCGACCCGTAGTTTGGTGAGGTCCAGCGTCGCAACGGTCTGTCTATCGGTCAAATATCCACAGACCTCTCCAGGATTTATGCAGAGCGTTCTACCCCTGACGACTCCGGATTTATGGTTATGACCCCTAACCACGACGTCAAATGAACCGGACCTCAATAGCGATTGCACGATTTCTTCGTGGGTCCCGTGAAGCAGTGCTATTTTGCGACCGCCCAGATGAAGGGAAGCGAAGTTCCCCAGCGGCTTCAACCCCAGTCTCCCAAACATGGCGGTTATCAGCTCCTTGTCGCCGTCGTTGTTTCCCCACACATAGTAAAGCTTAGCCTTCAGATTAGCGAACTTGGGCACGACGAAAGCCGACACCATATCGCCCGCGTGCAAAACGTGTTTCACCCCAACTTCATTGAAAAGTTCTATTGCACAGACAACTGACTCGATCCTATCGTGAGTATCAGACATCAACCCTATTCTCATCCAGCCACTGACACTATACTAAGCGGGTAAGTTTAAGTTGTTTTTATAAAGTCCAGCGCGATTGCCCCCGCCTTCTCTATCGTCTCGAGTTTGATGTGCTCCGGAGTGTCCTCGATGGCGTGGATGTGGGTATAGCCCCTAGTTCGGGCATTGGGAATCTTGAACAGTTTTGCGATCCTGCAGTCCAGCTCGTCAACGCTGGGAATATCGAAGGAGAAGGTGGTCGCCTGAAGCCCAGCCTTTACCAATGGGATGTGGTCGTGACCTGCAAAGGCGACCCACCAAAACTTAGGACTTAGCCCGACTCGCTGAATCGATGCTTTGAGCGCCTTGTTAATTCTGGAGGACGTCCTCCTGCGCCTCAGGATACCGTTGCCCTCTATGATGTAAGCCTGTGACCCGGCCCCCACCATGTCCAAATTCAGGACGAGGGTCTCGCTAGCCAACAGCTTATCCTTGGCAAGCTTGCTCGCCCCAACCAGGCCCTGTTCCTCGGCGCCGAACGCGATGAAACTGACCTCAGTATCTTCAGGGGATTCTTCACCAATCACGCGGGCCAGCTCAAGCATGACCGCAGTTCCAGAAGCATTGTCCTCAGCCCCGGGAGATACTAGCCTACCACTGGTCGAGACAAACATTACCACACAAATTGGAATGAAGACGGCCGCCAGCAAGACCCAGACGATGGGCCAAACTGGAACCAAACCCAGAACCCTGAGGACCAATACGGCTAGAATCAGCGCAATAAGCGGTAAAAATGTTAACTTGAGGAAAACCAGCAGTTTATAGCTTACCCAGCACTGCGCAGAATCGTAGTGGGCTGTGACCGCAATTATTTTTTTCGGAGCTTCGACCTTCTTGGTGGCAATTACATTTTGGCTCTGATATTTGGGCATCAGCCTTTTCAGCGAGCGCCATAGAACGATAGCCGCCAACCAGACTAATAGTGAGAGCATAGGGGCCAAGAGTAACGATGCCGCGAAAGCGATTCCTAACAAGAAAGAGGTGACCTTAGACCTTGTAGAACGATTTACGAACTTGAACTCGTGGGACTTTACCTTCAGTCCAAAGCTCTTGAATTGCTCACGGATGTAATCAGCTGCCATCGCGTCAGCACTCGTTCCGGCCAAGCGCGGGCCTATTTCGTAGACCAGTTTATCTACGTACTCAAACGCGAGACGTGACTCGAATTCAACCATGCGCTCCTGCATATTTAATTAGCTACTAACAAAAACCTAACTCGCGGGGGTAGCCAAGCCTGGTCTACGGCGCCAGACTCAAGATCTGGTCTCTTAGGGGTTCGGGGGTTCGAATCCCCTCCCCCGCATCACTCTACCGTTGATTTGTCAAGAACTACTCGAGTTTCACTGCAGTTCCAAATACGATGATTTCCGCCGCACCCCTCATAGTCATAGCGGTGGTATAGCGGGTGCAGATGACTGCGTCTGCGCCTAGTGATTTCGCACGATCAATCATCCTCTGCGTCGCGATCTCCTTCGCCTCCTCCATTATCTCCGTGTAACATTTGACCTCTCCGCCCACTAATGTCCTAAAACCAGCCCGGATGTCTTTCCCGACGTGTTTCGTCTTCACGCAGCTGCCAAATACGACGCCTAATATTTTAGTCGCCCTCTTCCCAGGGACGCTCTCGGTGGTAGTAATAATCACTTGACCCACCTCCTAATCTTCCTCCCAAAACTTTCTCTTGAAAATCATCGCGAATACCAGACAAATGCCAAGACCAGCTATGAATAGCCCGACCAAAACGGCCGGCTTCTCTGCGATGTTTGCCACGAGTGTATCGATCGCCCCTGGTGACACTAATGCCAAAATGATAAGGATTCCGATGAACAAAAGAGCAATACCAATAACAAAATCACATAATCGCCTTTTTTCACGTTAAACTCACCAAGTTGCCTACCATCATTTTAACCTAAATAGTTTTTCTGTCTTCGCCCATAATCTAAACAAAAACAGTAACATGATGCGAAAAAATTGGATGTTGGGATTTCTTGGATTCATATGGTTTCAATGAATGAACAGACTGATTAATGGAGGCTTTTTACAGGCTATTTGGATTGTTTGGTTTACATGTTTCATTTATTTTATACCAAGGAAAAAATTAATCTTCCTTAATTTATAGCAGATCTCCTTCTAGAGTGATTTTTGTTTCTCTATTTTTTAAGAGGTTAGTATAATAATCTCCGATTTTCCGGACAACTAATGAGATACATTCACGAAATCCAAAGTACATAAAAGTAAGGGAATCAAAGCCTCTGTTGTAAAACATGTCGGTAGGAAAAAAGATAGAGCAATTTTCAAGAGAAAAGACGAAAGTAAAACCAGCTTCAGGTTTCTCTCATTTCCAAAGAATTCACAAATCGGCGAAGAAAATCCTAGAAATTGAATGTTTAAACTACGACGCTGAAGTGCTACACGCCGCATGTTTCTTGCACGACATCGAAGCAGACCATCCACATCATGAGAAATCAGCTGACCGAGCCTCGATATTGCTAAAAGAGACATCTTTTCCACCGGACAAAGCACAAAAAGTACGTCACGCAATTTTGGAGCACGTTCCTGATGGAAAACCGAAGGATATCGAAGCCATCGCACTCCATGATGCTGACCTCCTAGATTTTCTCGGGGCAACTGGGGTTACAAGATTATCCTACGCAACTTCAGCTTGGTTAGAAAAGATCAACTTGCAAGATACTCTGAAGACCTTGAAACTCTATCGAAAAAAAGCTTTTAAAAATTTAATTTTTAAGACAAGTAAAAAAATAGCCAAGAAAAAGATCAAGTTCATGGACTTAGCGATCGAAACACTCGATAAAGAACTTAAATGGGCGAAGATTTAACATGTCGAAACGTGAAAATTTCTACTCTACTTTAACCGTCAGGATAGTCAGACGTTTTGTATTTTCTCTTCAAAAACCTGTAAAGCGGAAGATCAAACTCTTCCGGAAACTTTGGTTTTTGCTTTATGAGTAATGTGATTTGTCTTCCCATCTCATAAGCCGATTTCATCCCCCGTTTGTCCTTTATAATCGCTCCCTTTTCTCCCGCTAATCCATCCGCAAAATCAACTGTAAACATGTGGCTATTTGCAAAATAACGTTGGAAGATGTTTAAAGTGCCAACGGCGCCATCCCTTCCTGCAACAGCTAGGGCACCACCAACCTTATTTGCCAATTTGAGGTTTGGATACCTCAGCGCGTAGGTCCTATCTAAAAGAATCTTCGCTTGTGCGGACATAGTCCACAAGTACACTGGGGTGCCTAATATTATCCCATCTGCATTCAACATCTTTTCGTAAACCATTTGCATGTCGTCTTTTATGTGGCATTCGCCGGTTTTTTGACAGGATAAACAAGCATCACATGGTTTAATATCTTTATCTCCGATAGTCAGTAGCTCAGTCTCCGCCCCCTCCTCATTTGCACCAACCAATGCCTCTCTCATTAAAATTTCCGTGTTACCCCCCTTTCTAGGACTGCACACGATCCCCAGAATGTACACAAATCATCCCAATTATATTTAGTAAGGGCGTTTTTAATATTTTTTGTATCCTAAATTGGAACGTCAATTTTTGGAGATGTAATGTTTTAGGATAAAATCCAAAAAAATCATGGCAGTGGCCGGTAAATGCCCTTAGTTTGGTGCTCAGCCGTTTGACGAACGATGGCAGGTAGACCCCGAAGAATAATCCTGAGAGGATCAAGGGAATCAACAAGTACCTAGAGAAGATGGGTACTGAGATCCTATGCCCACGCTACTTATTCGGTAGGTATGATTCCGTTAATGTAATCAAGTCCCTGATGCCCAGACCATTACGAAAATTACCATGAAAATAAAATCAAGTGTTTTCTTAGTGATGGAAACTATCAGAGCAATAGAAATAGACTAACTTATACAAATACTTAAGTAATCAATTTATGCGCCTTAGTCCTAATCTGAAAATTTATAGGTAGTGACAATCTAGGTGAAACAGGTTTGTCGTTTAAGGAAAAAACTTAAGATATCAGAGACTGGTTTATAATGAGGTCTATAAATGGACCAACCAATAAACGAAAAGGAAAGAAGAAAAAAGGTACTCAAGGATATTATAAGAAGACTCCATCATGGTTTACCCGTCGAAGAGGCAAAAGACATCTTTGAAAGAGAGATCGGCACCATCAGTTCATTAGAGATCGCCGACATCGAGCAATCCCTAATAAACGAGGGGATGTCCCCTGACGAGGTTAAAAAGTTCTGCAACGTTCACGCTCTCCTGTTTAAGTCTGCCCTGTTAAAAGTAACCGCTAAGCAGGAATCCAAGGCACATCCCATACATCTGTTCAAGCTCGAAAACAGGGAAATTGAGAAAATAACAAACCATTTGAAAGAGTTGATTAAAGAACGTGGAAAGTATAAAGGCGAACAATTAAAACACGAGATAAATCACAACTTGGATAGATTGAGAGGAGTGGACCTTCACTATGTTAGAAAAGAACAACTTCTCTTCCCGTTCTTAGAAAAATATGGTTTCATGGGACCTTCGAAGGTCATGTGGGGAAAAGATAATGAAATAAGAGATATATTTAGAAACGCCCTCAGCAAGATAGATGAACCAAACCAAGAAGAATATATTGACAAATATCTGAACCCCCTGATTGAAGAAGTAGAGGGAATGATCTTCAAAGAGGAAAACATACTCTTCCCCACTTCTCTGGAAAAACTTAACACTGAAGATTGGATCGATATCTTAAAGGACAGCAATGAAGTCGGCTACGTATTTATCGAAGAACCAAAGGAAACGAGCGAATTAGTTAGGGAATTGAAGAAAACGATGATCGAAGATCCTAATGTAACAACTGACGGAGCGATCTCATTGCCCTCTGGAGAGTTGAAACTAAAAGAACTCATGTGCATACTGAATACGTTACCGATAGACATAACCTTCGTAGATAAGGATGATGTGGTAAAATACTTCTCCGAAACTAAAGATAAAGTTTTTTTAAGGCCAAGATCCGTAATCGGGAGGAAGGTCCAGAATTGCCATCCGCCACAGAGTCTCGATGTAGTGGAAAAAATAGTTAGTTCATTTAAAGAAGGCAAAAGAGATAACGCCGATTTTTGGATAAAATACAGGGGGAGGTTCGCTTATATAAGATATTTTGCCGTCAGGGAACAAGATGGCAATTATCTGGGAACAATTGAAGTTAACCAAGATATCGGAAATATCAAAAAAATTGAGGGAGAAAAAAGGTTATTGGACGAAAAATAGGAAAACATAACCAAACATCTATACAAATTTAGTCGACAGCAATAGAAATACTCCTCGCCCAAATATAATTCAAATTGAGCAGACTATTATTGAAGCCAGTCTATTAGACCAGCGGGGTAAAATATTTTCATCGTTTTCAGAAAGTGTAAAAAGGAACGGGAACAACGCCTTCTGAGGTGCGGTTATGGCAAGGGTATCCGGAGTTAGGATTATAGTGGTCCAAGGACTCTCGATTTTAATCATCTGCGCGATAATAGAACTAGCTGCCGGTAAAGTGTTCGAAGGCATGAAGGAAAGTTTGACCGTGGCACTACCAGGGCTCATCGTGATGATTCCCCCCCTTCTGGGCTTAAGGGGAAACATCAACGGTGCCTTGGCGTCAAGGCTGGGCACCGCCCTGCATTCCGGTGTGATAGAGGCAAAATTTTCATTGTCCGATGAACTTAAGGTGAACCTAGCCTCATCACTAATCCTCAGCTTTCTGGCGGCTACCACTATAGGAATTATGTCATCAGTAGTAGGCATATTGACCGGGATACAGTCAATCGATATTTTCTCCTTATTAAAGATAGCGGTAATCGCGGGAGTTTTCTCTGGTATAATCTTGGCGGCCATGACCGTCCCAGTATCTGTAATATCTTTCTCCAGAGGATGGGACCCAGACAATGTCACCGCTCCGTTAATGGCCACCATTGGAGATCTGCTGACGATACTGGCCATAATGATGGCAGTACTTCTGGTGTGACGAATATGACGGTCTACAGTCTCAGGAAAATACTGCTGGAGAGCTATCCCATCCTAGTACTAGCCGCAGCGTTATCGCTCACCGCAGGATTCGTCCTGAATTCACAAATAGAGAGCATCAAGACCCTGCCACTGATCCTGATGATGGTCCCCCCTATTAATGGAATCAACAATAACGTTTCCAGCATACTGGGCTCCAGGTTGGCTTCGGCATTGAACTTGGGTACGATAGAGTCCAAATTCAGAGAGCAAACTTCACTGAGCATGAACATCACTGCAAGCCTATTGATGAGTATAGGTGTTTTCCTTTTCACCAGTGCAATATTCTTCTCATTGGCTTTAGTCGCGGGGATGGGAATTTACCGTTCAGCAATGATCATGATCGGATTTTTTATCGCAAGCATGGTGGCCATCGCGGTCACTATGATGCTAACCGTCATTTTAGCTTTTCTGTCGTTCGCTAGGGGTGTAGACCCGGACAACATCGTCATCCCCATCGTCACATCTGCCGGAGATATGGTTGGGGTAACATGTTTAATTATAGCAATAAAAATAGTTGGAGTGTAGTAAGATGCATCATATTCAATACAAACCCCGAAGCGTTCGTGAGCTACTAACTGAGATGAAAGACACCTCAGACCTCATGATAGATCTGGCCTACGCTTCACTTCTTTACGAAAGTACAGAGTTGGCAGGTCTCGTCCACAAACTCGAGACGAAAATGGACGAATTGATGTACACCATAAGGATCATGGCAGCCGCAGCGGCCAGAAACGTGAGAGAAGCCCAGAAGATAACCGGAATTCTACAGGTGGCCCGGGCGACCGAGGCTATTTCTAACTCCACCGGAGAGATGGCAGATCTAATCCGCAGGAGAATGAAAATTCACCCAGTCATCAAAGACGCCCTCAGAGTGGCCGATGAGAAAATAATCAAGATCAAGGTTTCGGGAGCTTCGATGGTGGCTGGTAAAAAACTTGCAGAACTGAAGTTGCCATCCAGTATGGGCGTGTTTGTGTTGGCGATAAAAAGGAAAAATGAATGGACGACCCCCCCTACTAAGGATTCCAGAATACTACCCAGAGATGAAATTGTCGTAAAGGGTCCCTGGCATGGGATAAGAATTTTTGGAGAGATGGCAGGCGTACACGTCGAACCGTTTACTCCTGGGAAGGAACTCCAATCACTGAGAAAGGAGCTTTCCAAGATACGCGACTTAAGCGACGTAACAGTTGACCTAGCCTATTCATCACTCATGCTAGGCTCCACGGATGTGGCAGAGGATGTGAGGGAAATAGAAGAAGATCTGGACAAATTCACCTACAGAGCTTGGCTCGACACCCTAACCATCGCGTCTAGGTTGGAGAGCGACATACCAAGACTCAATAGCGTGCTACAGGTCGTCAAGAGTATGGAAAGAATATCTAACGCTGCCGATGCGATAGTCGACATCGTGCTAAGAAAAATTGAGCTGCACCCAGTCTTTGCCAGAGCTCTTGCCGAAACGGCTGAAAGGATATGCAGGGTCCGTGTACCAAAGAACTCAGAAATGGTCGGAATGACCCTCGATGACCTTAACCTGTGGGAAACCACCGGCGTTTATGTATTAATCATCAGGAGAGGAAGACAGCACATCATAACACCAGGGCACGACGTTAAGCTTAGGGCTGGAGATATTCTGACGCTGCGCGGATCTCCAGATGGCATCGAAAAATTACAGAAGGGGGGATTTACAGCATGCGAGCTATATGGTGCGAAGACATAGATGACCTTTTGGCGATCGCACGTAACCAAGGATGGCTATTTTGTCTCAGACAAAATAATCAGCATTACTATTACGTTTACGTAGGTACGATGCAGGAGATCCTATGCCTCACGATAGGTGTTAAAGAAAAACTTGCGGGCAACTATATCACAATTGATGATGACGGCAAAATCGTCACATCGGATAAACCCATAATGCCAGCTTGTTCTAGGATCATTAAGGTAACAAAGGACGAAGAATTTGAAAAACTGTTAAGTGTAAAATAGCCCGTGATATTACTTCGCCAACGCCAGTAGGGCCACCCTTTCTAGCACAATCTTCTGAATCGGAGCTACCTTAATCTCATCCTGAGATATCGAGAAGATTTTTTTAATTTCGGATAATTTTCCCCGTCTCGGCTCCAATAGGGTATTGTCCCATCTCAACGCAAAGTCTCGAAAAATTTTCGATACAGTAGATTTAACCCGCTGGTCAGAGTTTCCGATTGACAGGATAGCCAATCCTCCTTCACCAACTTTCACCCCTATCTTATCGAACGCCCGCCCAATCTGCCCCTCTGCCGCCGCCCAACATATCAGCTCGATGGTAAGAGAGCTGGCAAAACCTGTCCTATTCCCATTTGCGATGAGGGCCAACCTTACCGCATGAACGAGATGTTCAATACCAGCTATGCGTGAAGTGTTGAAGGCCTGGGTAACGGTGCCGCTCTCCTTATCTATCTCAGCCAGTTTACCTAGGAATCCGTCCACTTCATCAACATGAAAAGTTCCCGCAGCTATCCCGACCGCCCGAGAGCCAAAATCACCATTTACCTTGAATGTCAAGACCCGTCGCGGAAGGCTCATAAATATCCACCTTGAGTTATTCACGAATATCATGCGACCCGCAGCTTATAAGATGAAGATAGAAGATGTGGTCCTAGGTCAATACTTTAGGTCTGCTGAAGGAACGGAGCCGAGCTCCTTACAGACCCCCTGGGGCGAGCAAGTCATGCGAGTGAGGGTTATGGGAACGATAGTGGAAAAATTCGTCCGCGATAATAACACCTATGCTGTGCTCAGAATAGACGACGGAAGCGAGACTGTGGGCCTTCGGGCGTGGCAGGATGGAGTAGCGGAGCTCAGCAATTTTAACATCGGTGAAACGGTTGACGTCATCGGGAGGGCGAGAGAGTTCAAAGGAGAAATCTACCTCACCCCCGAACTAATCAATTTAGTGAAAGACCCTAATTGGGAACTGGTCAGAGAACTGGAGATCATTATGGCTAAAAGAAAAGCCTTGGCAAGAGGAGTGCGGCCGCGTCTGGTGCCACGATTGAAAACAAATCAGTTGGACATGACACCATCACAAACAACTGGTGCCACCGGTCAAGTCGAAGCAACCGATGAAGCTCCCCCTCTCCCAAATGTACCAGACGAGGTGAAGAAAATGGTAGCTCTGGCCATAGGAAAGCTGGACGCCGGAACTGGAGCGGGGGCAACCGATATATCTAAAGAGCTGAATTTGGACATGAACAAAGTGGACGATGCCCTCCGAGTGATGTTTGTAAATGGTGATGTATTTGAGCCCGCAAGCGGGAAGTTCAAACTGACGCGGTGATAATATGAAAGAGAACTACGAAAATCTGCTAAATTTAGCACTAGAACAAATTCCTCGGGCAGTATTTGAAAGCGCCCGTTTCCAAATACCGGAGGCAGATGTAGCCATGGTCGGTAGCCGAACCATCCTGAAAAACTTCAAGACTATCACCGCCGAATTTAACCGTGAACCAGAACACTTTATGAAATTTCTCCTGAGGGAACTCGGAGCAGCGGGAGATATTCAGGGAGCACAGGCTGTCTTTCAGGGAAAATTCTCGGCAGCCATAGTTGCAGATCGTATCCGCAGATACGTCGAAGAATACGTGCTTTGCCGCGAGTGTGGAAAGCCTGATACAAAGCTTGAGAAACTTGAGCGTATTTACATATCGAGGTGTGAAGCCTGCGGAGCACGTGCTTCTGTCAGAGAGGTTTGATGTGCCCCTACTGAGAACCGTGCAGCAAGGGACCGAAAACGTCGTGATGATCTGCGACAAGGAACTCCTAGGCAAAAAGTTCAAGGAAGGCGAGCTAACAATCGAGGTTAAAGAGTCCTTTTACGGCGGACATGATGCCAGCGTTGAGAAATGTATCGCAGCGCTGCAAAGCGCCACCATAGCGAATTTATTAGGTTCGATAATAAAAAAAGCTGTATCGGCAGGTATAATCGACCAAAATAATGTGATCAAAATACAAAAAGTTCTCCATGCCCAGCTGATCAGGCTTTGATCCTCAAAAGTAGAGATTAACTCAATAAACAATAACGCTTCGAACGCTAGGTAACTTGCACAGCGCCTCTATCACCCCGCCAGTCACGGGTTCATCAGTTATTAAAGTAAGTTTTGGCTGTGGCACAAAGATAGGATCATCGGCCACTGCTTGGCGTATGCTCACGCCAAACCTCGATATTACGCCCGTGACCCCCTTCAATATTCCTGGTTCAGCCGCATCCTCGGGTAAAATCTCAATCACCCCCATACCGAGCTTCTGCGCCACGCCCTTAAGGTAAGCGATGGGCTCAAGATTCTCAAAAACCTCCCGAAGCTTTTCGTCTTTTAAGATCCGCTGCGCTGCGGAATCCACCACCCTTCGATCGACTCCAGCCTCTCTAGCTATTTGGACTGCTGGAATCCTTATGTCGCCGCATGCTATCTCGCCGTCATCGCGCACTCTCAACCCATACCTGAACATTATTCGAGCAACGCTCATTTGTGCGGGATGATCCCCAAATATTCTCTGCACTCCCTTCCACATCTCGCTGCCACCCATCCGATCGCGCTCCTCGCCCGCCATTTGCGCCATTACCAACCGCATTATACTTTCAACCAGAGCGGGTTCGATACCCCGATCGCGAGCAAGGGCCCTAGTACGATCGATTATCACCCGTTCCCTCGCATCGTCCCTCACCCCGACTTTCAGCCTACTCTTTAAGGCAACTATATCATCGGAGAGCTTGAGGCGTTCTGCGATTATGTCGACCAGCTTACGATCCATATCGTCTATTCGCCGACGGATTTCCTGTAGCTTTTTATCCGGCATCTAAACCCTCCACTCTTGCACCCTTCATTGCTGGCCTGGTTATAATTATCCTTCCATTCCAAGCCTGCCATTCTCTGGCTATTATTATCGCATCCCGAGGTTTAGCCAAGGCGATGGTAGCAGGCCCAGTACCAGACAATCCTGCCGCTAAAGCACCCTTTGAAATAGCCTCAATTGCCACCATTGGGTCGTAACCCAAAGAGCTTGCGTATAGTAGGCCATTAATCGTCAGCGCTTTCATCACCTCGCCTCGGCGGGCCATGTTATGCACCATTTCGATAACCTCCTTGATTGGCTTTAGGGCGATTGAGCTAGTCTTTGAGGTATAGAATTTTGATGGCGGCACATGGATCAAAACCATAAGTTTGGGGTCCAACTCGAAATGATTTAGAATCTTCTGCTTCAGATTGTCGGTCACAACTCCATGACCGTAGAAAGAAGCAGCAGCGTCATCGAGAGCACCGGTTATGGTCACTTTAGCCTCAAACGCTGCATCAATTGCAAGGTCGAGAACTAGTTTCGGTTTCGGTTTTTTATCAAGTGCTGCGAAAGTCGCCATGACTGCAGCATTCGCCGCCGCGCTGCTACTCGATAGCCCTACTGCAATTGGAATATCGGAACCAGTCTCAATCAGCGCCCCGTAACTTTTTATCAAACCGAGATGATTTAGCACTTTTTTAACGCAAATCTCAATTAATTTCGGGCTTTCCCCTTTTACACCTAGAACTCGACCTGATATTTTTTTGTCAGAAGTTAGCTTGACCTTAGACATAACTCTAAGATCGATACCAAAAGCTGCGCCCTTACCCGTCGCGATTGCATTAACCACTGTGGCGGAAGCGCAGGCAGAAGCTACTCCCACTCCTTGACCCAAGTTAACACCTCATTTCTTGAACCTATTCGGGTCAATCTTGCCAGCACGGAGCATGTGGTCAACAATGACTAACGACAGCATCGCCTCAGCCACAGGCACTATCCGCGGACATACGTTTGGGTCAAAACGACCCTTTAACCTCATCTCAGTCATCTTCATCGTCGCCAAATCCACAGTGCTTTGTGGTTTCGATATCGAGGGTGTAGGTTTAACCGCTATTTTAGCAACAATTGGCATCCCCGTGGATACTCCTCCGAGAATCCCACCTGCGTTGTTAGTCTGCGGGACAACCTTTCCCCCCTGAATCACTATCGGATCATTTGCCTCGGAACCGCGCATGCGAGCAAGTTTGCAACCTACACCTATGAGCACTGCCTTTACCGTGCCGATTGACATAAGAGCGCAAGCTATCTCTGCATCAAGTTTGTCAAAAACGGGGTCGCCTAGCCCGGCGGGGGCCCCCAAGGCCTGAACCTCGACTATCCCGCCAGTGCTGTCCCCTTCGGCAGCTGCTTTCAGTATAGCTTTTTTCATCAACTCAGCCTTTTTTAAATCGGCGCATCGGATAGGGTTTCTCTCGACGTTCCTACGAATCTTCGCTGACGACAACTCGCATTCGACCGCTATGCCAGCAGCTTCAACTGTGTGACCCAATATTTCAATTCCATTGGCCGCGAGAAGCTTCTTAGCAATTGCGCCTGCTGCGACCCTCCCTGCTGTTTCGCGGGCGGCCGCACGTCCGCCGCCTCGGTAGTCAAAATGCCCATACTTTAACCAGTAGGTTAGCTCGGCATGACCCGGTCGTGGCTTGGTTTTTACCTCCTCGTAGGACCGAGAGTCAATGTCGACATTATGAACTATCATGCATATTGGAGTACCTAGGGTCCTACCCCTGAAAGCTCCCGAGACGATTACTACCTTATCCTTTTCCCGCCTTGGGGATGTTAAGATCGATTGACCTGGACTCCGACGATTCAGCTCGCGCTGGATATCGCCCACATTGAGTGGCATCCCAGCAGGGACGCCATCAACGATTACACCAATTGCATCCCCATGGCTCTCACCAAACGTAGTTATCCTGAAAATCTTCCCGAAAGTATTGCCGCTCATCACAACTCCGCTTGAACCTTATATCTCAGACTTTAAATCGTTCAAATTCTAAGACAATTAATTATGATAAGTTTTTAATTTGAAAACCAGCTTTTTAAAATGATGTTAGATATGAAGAAGTACGACTTGATTGTAATAGGCACTGGATCTGCTATGGAAATAGCCGACGCTATGATCCAAAATAATCCTAAGATAAAAATTGCTGTTATTGATAAAGACGATCCGGGCGGAATATGCCTTACAAGGGGCTGCATACCATCAAAATTGTTGTTGTACCCTGCGGAATTAGTAAGAATATCTGAGAAGGCCAGAGAATTTGGGATAAAAACCAGCATCCGAGATATAGACTTTAAATCGATCATGAAGAGGATGAGAACAATTATCCACAAAAACACAAACAGTTTAAAAAATGGTCTTTCCCAAAACGAGAATATAGATTACCACAAGGACGTGGGCGAATTTATCTGTCCATATACTATAAAAGTTGGCGGTGAAGCTATAAAATCTAAGATGATATTCCTCTGCATCGGTTCAAAACCGAAAATCCCACTAGTGAATGGTCTAGAAGAAGTGGGTTACCTAACGAGCGACACCTTCATCCACATAAAAGAATTACCGGAGAGCATCGCCATAATCGGTGGGGGATATATAGCTGCCGAATATGGCCATTTCCTATCGGCCATGGGATCAAAGGTCACCATAATCGGCAGAAACTCTCAGTTTCTAAAAGATGAAGAACCAGAAGTTTCCGCTCTAGCAAAAATTGATTTACAGAAACACATGACAATCTTGACTAACCACGAAGTTAAAAAGGCTGAAAGAACTACAGAAGGAAAGAAAAAACTCACGGCTGTCGACAGGGAAAATAGTAATGAAGTAGAAATAATCGCTGATGAAATATATGTCGCTGTCGGTAGGGGTTCCAACGCAGATATATTACACCTAGAAAAGGGCGGTATAAAAACAGATAAAAATGGATGGATCATTGTCAACGAATATTTGGAGACCTCACAGCCGAACGTTTGGGCGTTAGGTGATGCGATCGGGAAATACCAATTCAAACATGTGGCGAACTACGAAGCCTATGTCGTCTACAAAAACGCTGTATTGAAAAAAAGAACACCTGTTGATTATCACGCCGTACCACATGCCATCTTCACTTATCCGGAAATTGCTGGCGTCGGTTTAGGAGAAAAAGAAGCAATGGATGAATACGGCGAAGACAACCTGCTGATCGGCATAAGTAGATATCAGGACACTGCTAAAGGAAAAGCTATGGGTACAAAAAACTACTTTGTCAAAGTCATCGTTGATAGAAAGGAACGGAACATTATTGGCGCACATATTATCGGGCCGCACGCCTCGGTGCTTATACACGAGATAATAAACTTGATGTACACACCCTCTAGAAGCATACGACCGATAGTGGAAGGAATGCACATCCACCCAGCTTTAAGCGAAGTCGTAGATAAGTCCTTCCAGAATCTCATGCTCCCCGAGCAATACCATCATATGCTTACGGATCCTTACAATCTCTTCATAAAATAATCCAAATAAAGTTGAGCAGATTATACATTTCGTACCCAGTCAGCTGTGGGGAAAAAATATTCCCACCGCAAAAGTGGGCATCTGCAAAATGGGAAAAAGATTGCCCACTACATCTAGTGTGCGGTTTTTATATGATTATCTAACTTTTCTTTGGCATTAAATGTCATATCATATTTAGAGCACTTCAACTATCATGTCATTCATGATACTTCTATAAAAATTATGGATTCTTAACCAAGAGGTTATTATACGCAATTTAAATTAGAGCTTAGTTTCTCATGAACCTTGAAAATAGTTAATTTAGACATCATGTAAGCACGTCCGTTGTCCCACGCTATTAAAATAAGGCTCCCGTCGCAAAATCGCCTCACGAAAGGCTTTCACGGCTCCATCGGTGTCACCAGCTCGAACAAAAGTAAGTAGATCTACCAGATTATCGTTGCGCATTAGACAGGGCTTAAGATGTCCATCTGGCGTCAGTCTAAGTCGATGGCAATTTGCACAGAATTTTGTGTTGTGCATAGGACGGACAATCTCCACTTCTCCCTCTGGCAATATGTATCTCTTTCGGGACTGCATGGAACGTCGGGTCTTAACCTCAATAGCCCGAGAGACAATAGCACGCTCGATCTCATCAAAATTTTTATGATAAGTGTCGAAATCTTTGCCATTCAGGTCCACTAGTTCGATCAGTTGGAGAATCACGCTACGATCGGACGAAAATTCAATCATCGAATTAACCTCATCTTCATTTAAGCCTCTTAGAAGTATCATGTTCAACTTTACGGGATTCAACCTGGCATCGACCGCAGCATCTATCCCGTCTATTACTTTTTGTACCGACCCGTTACGAGTAATATTGGAAAATTTTTGCGGATTAAGCGTATCCAGACTGACGTTAACCCTATCCAACCCTGCATCTGATAGTTCATGTGCCAAATCCGAAAGAAGAACCCCATTTGTGGTCATCGAGACTTCATTTATCCCAGGTTTATTGCAGGCAGCAATCACGTCAACGATATCGTTCCGTAGAAGTGGTTCCCCTCCCGTAATCTTTATTTTTTTCACGCTGAAATCCACGGCAAGTGTAATAATTTTGCCTATCTCATTAGGCGTCATTTCTCCAGAGCTTGTAAGACAGCCTTCGCGATGACAGTAAAAACAGTTGAAGTTGCAGTTATCGGTGACCGAAACCCTGAGCCCTCTTATTTCGCGTCCAAAGCTATCAATCATGTCCCATCACCCTGATATTTATCTGTTCGCCATTCACTCCCTTCAACGAAGAGACCATGCCCTTTATTGTGCTTGTGAAAATTTTCTTCGCGAACGGGCTAAGTGAGATTCTTTTACCATCAACCGTAACAGTCAAACTACATCGTGATACCGGACAATCGTCCCAGAGCTTATCTCCAGAAACTACTGCGGCCGCATACTCCTCGCAACTACTCATACCACACTGTCTGCAATCCAACCCCAATAGAAGAGGATAAGCCTTCCTTTCGACTATTTCTGTTATCCCTTCCAGACTTTCAAAATCGAAGCAAGGAATTTTCATACCCTCCACTCCGACACAGGCAATGGTGAACGCATCCATCAATTTATCAGCCTCGGACTTACTTTTAGCAACCACGACTTTCGCCAATCCTCTAAAATCTTTGAACCCCTCTACAATTACAAAGTCCAGCCCGTATAAACTTTCCAATATTTCCTGAAGACCAGCCGATCGTTTTTCGATTTTTGCAATTTCCTTAGGAGCCAGCAAAACCACCTGCATAGCACCTGATTTTGCATGCAACCAACTATCCTTTCCTGGTTGATCGATAGTGAAACCACTTTTAGTAATATGTTTCAACGTACCTACCAGATAGCCGTGCTCCGTCAGCTTACGTACTATTGTTTCAACCACCTTAGTTTTACCAGTCTTGTGAAAGCCAACGACCGATAGGGTCCTTATCATGACGTGGCACCTCCGAAGAGTCTTATCTCCACATGTTCACCTTCATCGACAAGTTCTTGTTCAAGCGGTACTTCCATATAGCCGTTGGCTGTGGAAAGTGATGTTATTGCACCGGAGCCTTTCAAGACCGGCTCTGCCATAAGCCCATCATCTTTACTGAGCAATATCACGGGAACTAGTTCTCGCCTCCCACGCGCAGAAAGAACCCTAGCCGTGAGCTTAGCCCAAACGATTTCGCGGGCTTCTTTTCGAACTCCAGAGAGATCGTGTAGATAACCAGCCACGAGCTGGTCAAAAACTATTAACGCTGAAACTGGGTAACCGGGTAGACCAAATATAGGTTTGTTTCGAACTACAGCTAAAAAAGTCGGCTTACCTGGTTTTATTGCAAGGCCATGTACTATTACGCCAGGTCTTCCGATACCATTAATAACTTCAGGACAGATATCGCCTGAACCGATAGAGGAACCACCAGAAATCAGTACAATATCGGAAAACTTCAACGCCTTCTTAACTGCTGCCTTCATTTTCGAAACCTCGTCCGGTACAATTCCAAGATAAATGGACTCCGCCCCACATCCCTTGACGGCCTCGCTGAGCGCTGAACCGTTTACATCATAAATTTTTCCCAAACTTAACTTTTCGCCAGGTTCTACCAGTTCAGAGCCGCTCGAGATTATTGAGACTACAGGCTTGTGCCTCACTCTAATTTTTTTAACTCCAACCGCGGCTAAGACAGCAATATCTGTCTGAGTGAGCCTTTTTATCCGATGAATCACTTTCTGGCCCTTCTTTATGTCCGAGCCACGCTTAGCGACATTCTCTTCAGGAGAAACTGCCCTGTACACCACTATTCTCGTCCCCTTTATCTGAACATGCTCAACCATTACCACTGCATTGGAACCACTCGGCATTGGAGCCCCAGTAGATATCTCAGCACAAAACCCTGGCCCGATAGGCTTTCTGGGCCATGAACCCGCCCTAATCCTATCTACCACCTGGAGTTCGACCGGAGAATACTCTGTGGCCCCAAAAGTATCAGAAGCTAAGACGACATAGCCGTCGAAAGCTGCTCTGTCAAATGGTGGAACATCAACATTTGATATAATATCCCTAGAATTTACACGGCCAACAGCATCGGAAGCCAAAATAACCATATCTCTCGGTTTCGCCTTCCATTTTTTGGCCAAAGATTCTTTGGCAACTTCCACTGGCACGACATGCAAGAAACCGGACATATTTTCCATTAATATTAAGCGGTATAAGTTATTATTTCCCTTTTGGTTAAATAAAAGTAGTTAACTCATGATCCTTTTCCAAAAGCAGGGGTTAATAAATTTTTAAGATACCCGCTAGGATATGCCAAAAAACAAAAAATAGAAAAACTTAATATTAAAAATTGTGGTAGCTTAACTGCGGGGATAATGAGAGTAAACGAGCTGAACTCCATCTACGAGTAAGGGGAGCCACTAAAAAACTCAGCGCGGCTGAGACAGGACGTGAATAATGTGCGCGGAAGTGTGCATCGAAGCACTGATACCTGAAAAAGATCTTGAGGAGAAAGCGTGGTCAGGGTAACCGAAATCGTCGCGTGGTGTCTTTACAATCGAATTTCTGCACTAGCTATTTAAATTCTATTTATTTGAAATATCAATTTCAAAGGGCTGGAAGCAGGTTATTAATCTCCCAGTCGCTGACATGTGCCCTATAATCTTTCCATTCTTTTTCTTTCACGTGTATGAAATGGCTGAAGAGGTGGTCTCCAAAGGACTCCTTTATTAGTTCGCTCTTCCGCAAACTGTCCAAGGCTCCTCCTAAATTTTCCGGTAGCGAACCTATGCCCAAGGCGTCACGTTCCTCAGGGCTTATGTGAAATATGTCCCTCTCCACTGGCTCTGGAGGCTCTATTTTATCCTCTATGCCTCTCAAGCCGGCTGCGAGCATGACTGCAAATTGCAGGTAAGGGTTGCCTGCCGGATCTGGATTTCGCAACTCAATTCGAGTACGAACATCTCTACCAGCCGGAACACGGAGGTATGCGCTTCGGTTCCTGTTGGCCCAAGAAATGTAAACTGGCGCTTCGTAACCGGATACTAGTCTTTTATAAGAGTTAACGGAAGATGCCAAGATCGCACAAGTTTCCTTGGCGTACATCAGGAGACCGCCAATAAAATACATAGCATTCTTGCTGAGCTTATACGGTCCTTTAGCGTCATAAAATTCATTCTTGCCCTCCTGAGTCACAATCGACTGGTGAACATGCATCCCGGAGCCGTTCTCTGCGAACATTGGTTTGGGCATGAAGGTAGCGTACAATCCATGGCGATAAGCTATAGTTTTCGTCACATATTTCATCATGGCAACACGATCAGCTGAAGACATCGCATCAGTGTACTTCAGGTCTATCTCGTGTTGTCCTGGAGCGACCTCGTGATGAGATGCTTCGACATTGAATCCCATGGCATCTAGATAATTGACTATCTCCTTTCTAACGTTGTCGCCTCGGTCCCGCATAAGGTCGAAGTATCCCCCATGGTCTGAAGGCTTAGTTGTTAGGTCACCATGATCATCTAGCTTAAGGAAGAAAAACTCATATTCCGGAGCTGTATTGAATATCCAACCCTTTTTCCTAGCCCTGTCCAGCTGACGTCTGAGAGCAGCTCGGGGATCTCCTTCAAAGTAATTCCCATCGTGGTCAAAAACATCACACACTATGCGGGCAGTTTTCAGGTTACCCGTAAGCCAAGGTATCACCCCGAATGTCTCCAGATCTGGCTTGAGGCGCATGTCAGATTCCTCTATCGTGGCATACCCCAGAACGGACGACCCATCAAAAAAAACTCCCTCGTTCAAAGCAGTGTCTAGTTTCGTAGCGGGAATCGTTACATTTTTAACCGTTCCTAAAATGTCAGTGAACTGCATCTGGATGAACTTTATCCCTTCCTTTTTCACCAGCTCCGATATTTCACACTTGGGCATGACATCACTACCAGAAATCTCATAGCCGCAAGGATTTAAATTTGGTGCTTATGTGTAATGGAAAATATATTCTTCTAGTTTTAAAATAAAGCTGCTTATTGGCCCCAAATACTTATGCCCTGCAACGAAATTGTTTTTGGTTTGAATGACAGGAGATCTGCGCGAATCTTTGAGGAAACACATCCATGAAGAACAACTAAAAAAACTACGCGCTTTTGATGTGGTGGGAGATATTGCAGTAGTCAAGCTTCCAAAAGAATTACTATCGAACAAACACCTGATAGGGGAGGCATTAATGAAGATCCATAACAATGTGCGAACGGTCTTGAACCAAATATCACCGGTTAAAGGCGAATTCCGCACTCGTGAACTCGAGGTTATCGCGGGAGAACCAAAAACAGAGACGGTTTATCACGAATCAGGTTGTCGATTCAAGGTAGACCTAGCAAAAACATATTTTTCACCCAGACTTGCCACAGAACGCATGCGAGTTGTTGGACACGTGAGACCCGGAGATGTTGTGGTCAATATGTTCGCGGGCGTCGGTACTTATTCCGTCTTAATCGCGAAATTTAGCGAGTCTGCGGTGATCTATTCTATAGATAAGAACAGATCGGCATTTGAATATATGCAATACAACATTCGCATCAACAAGGTCGGTGAACGAGTAATTGCAATTTATGGCGATGCCCGGGAAGTTCTGGAGAAAAGGCTAGCCGAAAAGGCTGATCGGGTACTGATGCCGTTGCCAAAACTGTCCCATGAGTTTTTCGATGTTGCCTTAACTGCTCTAAAGCCATCCGGAGGTACTGTGCATTTCTACGACTTCGGGCAAGAACCAGATATTTTCGGTCCAGCATTTGATTTTACCAATACGGCAGCCGGCCAACGTGGATTCTCAGTCAAACTCCTGGGGAAAAGGAAAATTCGCTCTTACGCTACGCGGTGCTACCACGTTGCTCTGGATTTAGAAATGAAGAAAATTTCATAACCGAGCCCCGCAAAATATTTCATCCGGTTCCTAAACATCTAGGGGACGACTATTTTTCATCCTAGATTGTTTCAGACTTATCTTTTAACCATCGATCACTGATTTTTTGATCCTTGTTTTCATCCTCGACCATGAAAGGGCCCCAATATCCACATTCTTGACAATCGTATAGAGAGCAGAGCTGTGGCAGCCCAGACGCCCATCTAATCTTGGCTGAGGCGCAACGAGGGCAAAACTTCAAGTTCCTAAAAACCTTCACATTTTCAACTTGGAGAGTCACAGCTCAAGAAGCTGAAAGTTAATTTTTTCGGCATTTATGATGTCAACTTCAGCTGCGTAACCATTGGTTATCGGACCGGGATTTATTATGAGAGTTCTTCCTAGGTGGTCCGTTCCCCGCCCCTCATGAACATGAGCACAAAATGAAACCAAAGGTTGTTTTTGCTCGATGTACTGCCGGATACTTTTACTTCCTACATGCGTTCCTTCTTTTATTTGGTCGACTTTAGTGCCATGGGGTGGGGCATGGGTTATCAGCACCCACATTTTACCAGTATCCCATGTAGCGGAAGCAAGTTCCTCTTGGATTTCTACTTCGGTGAGCTCAAAAAGAGATTGGAATGGCGTTAAGTTAGATCCACCGAGACCTACAAACGAAACTTCACCCTGTTTCCCACACTTTCCATGAATGTTGACCCCGTGTTTTTCGAGAACGTGAACGATTGACTTAGGATCGCAGTTACCCGGAACTGAAAACAAAGGCACGTTGGTATTCTTGGCAAGTTCTATTATGCTCTCCGCCACCTCCGGTGGACCAAAGTTTGTTAGGTCACCCAATAACAACAAGCAATCGCACTCTCGTTTAAGAAATTTTGATAGATTGGCCTCAGCACCAGAGTTGCCATGAAAGTCTCCTACTGCCAAAATTTTTATGGAAGCACCTAACGAAAGAGACACTTGCAACCTATTAAAAGGGTTTGGTTATTTGTGAAATTTTTATGACAACAAATAGTCGCGAGAACGTTAAGTTCATTTCAGATGCTTATGTTTTGAGATTTGGATTTATCCTAGGTAACTAAAAATTGAAAAAAATCTAAATAATAAACCCTCAAAATTTGAAAAAACTATTTATTTTAAGTGAGAAAAACGATTCTTTGTCTGATTATAGTCCAAACATTATGATTTTACTAAAAAATGTAAAATTATGTGTTACATCCAAGAAAAAACTTATATTGTTTGGCGATAAAGTATCGTGTTGCTGGTGGTGAATAACTTGGCATCCTCTAAGAAAAAAGTAGCTGAGATTATACAATCAACGAAACCAAGAGGAAAACGAGAACTATCGGAGATAGACTCTAAAAAACTGCTTGCGGCATGGGAAATACCCGTTAACCTCACAAAGCTTGCTAAGAGCCTTAACGATGCCATAAGAGCTGCCAGAGAAATACACTATCCTCTCGTAATGAAAATCGCATCGCCAGATATACTCCACAAAAGCGAGGCAAAGGGGGTAGTAGTTGGTATCGGCTCGGAACTAGAACTAATGCAAGCGTACAAAGATCTGATGAATAATGCGCGAGCCTACAAACAAGACGCAGAAATAATTGGAGTCACCGTCCAGGAGTATCTTCCCCCTGCGCGCGAGATCATAATTGGAGCCTTGCAAGACCCTTCATTCGGAGCAACTGTCATGTTTGGCCTGGGTGGAGTGTTAGTAGAGGTTCTGAAAGACATAAGCTTCAGACTTGCGCCTCTCAGCCTTGAAGAGGCCAGAGAAATGATTCTGGATATTAAGGGTTATCCAATACTATCTGGTTTAAGGGGTAATCCGCCTGCTGATATCGACGCCGTGGCGGATTTAATTCGAAGGGTCGGGAATCTCACCCATGAATTTCCAGAAATAAAGGAATTGGACATGAACCCGGTATTTGTGCTCAACGCTGGAAAAGGTGTAGTGGCGGTTGATGCTAGGATTGTTATTGGAGAGGTCAAGTAATGTCATCTGTGCCCAAAGCGTTATTTGAGCCGAGATCTATGGTATTGGTTGGCTCCTCTGAGTTATCTGGAGAATACGAAATTTACTCCAGACTTTTCAATTCATTGGTGAAAAATGTTACTAGTTACAAAAAGGGAAAGACGTATATCATCGACCTAGACGGTAAGCTCGAAAAAAGCGAAAAACGCATAGAAAGTATTCGATTGGGTCAAGATTTGATGTTGGTCCTGTTACCTAAGACGATGATCGCTAAAAATCTTCAAAAGTTGATATCTCGACAAGCAAAAGCCATATTGCTGGTAGAAGGAAAAATAGAAAATAGTCAGCTGGTCGAACTTTCAAAAACATTAAAAAAGAAAAGACAAACATCTTTTATCTCTGATTCCATCGGAGTGGTTAACAACACCAATGGACTTGTAGCTACGCCAGTAAGCGCACAGATTCCAAAGGGCCACATTTCCATAATTTCACAAGACCCATGTATCGCATACAACATTCTAAGGTCAGTTAGGGCCACAGGAATCAATAAATTGATTAGCGTGGGAGACTCAACTGGGACAGACGAGGTAGATATTTTAAATTACCTCTCGCATGATGAAGGAACCAGAGTCATCTGCGTTTATATTAATAAGCTCAAAAATGGACGTATGTTTATAGAAGCCATCAAGACAATCGCGAAAAGAAAGCCTATAATAATTTTTTATGGTGGCGTTGACCAGTCTATGCTATTCGCAGCCGCTGTTAATCAGGTTGGAGCTCTACAAGTATTCGATTTTGATGAGATGTTAAATGTTGCCGGTGGACTAGCAAGGCAACCGCCATTAAATGGGGAAAAGATCGCGATCGTCACAAATTTTATTGGAGGAAGGTCTGTCAGAGCTAGCCAAGCTATTCTATTCGAGAGATATTTATTGGAGGAAGGTCTGTCAGTAGGTCGGCCTTCTGAGGAGACTATCAAAAAAATAAAGAATAAATTTCCAACGGTAGATATAAATAAATACATCAACATCGGTGAGAATGCAAAGGCAGATATCTTCAATTTCACAATCCAAACACTGTTTTCCGATGAAAAAGTTGATGGAGTAGTAGTGATTAATTGCTTAAGGTCCACTCTTTTAGAATCAGATACCCTAAGGAAAATCTCCGAAATCGCAAAAAAATCCAAGAAAAAGCCAGTGATTGATGTAGCGGTGGCCGCCGATGACAAAGCCATCTGCGAGGGAGTTATGTCCACGACGAAACTCCCTGTTTACACTCGCCCCGAACACGCGGCAAGAGTACTAAGGGCTTTAAGATCCCGCGGTAAGCAGTTAGAGAAGCTTCAGAAGAAGTAAACTGGCTCATCTTTTCAAAAATTTACCATGACCTGCTTCCACAAAAATTTTCCCATCTTCCACGACTGTTGAACCTCGGACAATTGTCATTGTTGGCATGCCTCTAACCCTCATGCCCTCATAGGGGCTCCAACCAACTTTGTAATGTAGCTTTTCTGCAGATATGATACCCTCTTTTTTGAGATCCAGCATAACTAAGTCAGCATCTGAACCTTCTTGTATTACGCCCTTGCGTGGATATAGGCCGAAAAGCTTTGCTGCCTTTGTGCATAAGGTATTTACCATTCTATTCATTGATATCCTTCTTTTCCCGACACCTTCGCTTAGCATCAACGTCAAGAGAGTTTCGACACCAGGCACTCCAGAAGGAGCCCTCCAAATATCGGTCCAACCAGCCTCTTTTTCTTCTCTCAAGCCTGGAGCGTGATCTGTTGCGACGATATCAATTATCCCTGCAGCCAAGGACTTCCATAATGTCGCGCGATCCATGTTCGTCTTTAACGGAGGGTTAATTTTCAGGTAGGGTCCAAGTCTTTCAATATCTTTTCTCGTAAAAATTAAAAAATGAGGACACGTTTCGGCGCTCACCAGTGTTCCATTTTTCTTGGCCATCTTGACAAGTTTACATCCTTCCTTCGTAGTGATATGAGCCAAGTGCACCCTACATTCAGAGGCGTTTGCAAGCTCGATAATTCTTTCAACGGCCTTTTTCTCTGCTTGGTTGGGACGTGAGTCTGTGTGAGCCAAGAGATCTTTTCTTTTATCCTTTAGAACTCGTTCACCCTTTTCTCTTAAAATATCATTATCCTCTGCATGGACAAAAGTCACCCCGTTCACCGACTTCACCGAATTCATTAGTTCTCTGATGTTGTGATAAGGCATCAGGTATGGGTCGCAGGTAAAGACCTTGTAAGATTTTATTCCAAGCGAGCTTATGTCCTGGACTTGCTTTATGGTCTCAACAGTCATATTCCCCGCATGCAAGGCGAAGTCGATTATGCTGTTCTTACAGCCATGATCGATCACGTCCTTGATGCTTGATTTTGAGATAACTGGTGAATCCAGAGGCATCACTACAACTGTGGTTACTCCTCCAGCAGCCGCCGCCTGACTTCCGCTTTTGAAGTCTCCACGGCTTAAAAAATTTTTATCGTAAAGATGAACGTGCGCGTCGATGACTCCAGGTATTATTAGTTTACCCCTTGCGTTTATCTCTCGGTCGCCTCTTGGAAGACCGCTCAACGCAATTTTGTGTATGCTGCCACCATCTATGGAAAGTTCCCCGTCCGCGATTCCTTTGGGTAGAAAAAGTTTTCCATTGCGTATTACGATATCAACCAGAGGGACCACCAGAGGATTGATGTCATTTCCGTACTGCTGAGATAGCTGCCTTAATATCGTTTTTATTCAATGTCTTGGCACCTCGATGCTCTGCAAGTTTAGCCGCATCCTGAGAAATCCTGAGACCATAGTCCCCAAGCACGGTACTCAATTCCAGCGCTGCGCTTTTTGACACGCGAACCTTGGCGGCTTTTCTTATGATCCGAGCCATCGTTGCTATCAAAAACTCGGGCATGTTCACCGTAACTCAGGTAACGCTCATGATATTTTAGCTTGACGCCTCAACTAAACTTTAAATCTACAGTGACAATTCACTTTAAGGAGAGTTGATGGTAGACCTCTTGATAAAAAACGGTTTAATCGTCACGATGGATAAAGACCACCGGATTATTTCCGATGGTGCTGTGGGAATCGAAGAAGGCCGAATCGTATCCGTCAAACGTAGCTGGAAGGGGAGGGGCAAACCAGAGGAAGTAATTAATGCTCATGGAAAAATAGTTATGCCCGGGTTAATCTGTTCACATACGCATTCTTACCGCGTGTTTTTAAGGAACGCGCCGCTAAAAGTGGACCCCCCCACCGACTTCACACAAACACTACAGCGTGTCTGGTGGCCGATGGAGGAAGTCGTGACCAAGGAAGACGCATACGCGAGTGCCGCGATATCCTGCCTCGAATTCATAAAAACAGGGTGCACCCTTTTCGCAGACACTTTTTCCGGAACCAATACCATATCGGGGGTGCTTGATCGAGTAGCCACAGCAATAGAACAATCGGGAATGCGCGGAATTATTTCATTCGGCGCCACAGAACGGCATACCCACGCTGAGGGGTCGAGGGGCGTTAAGGAAAACGAACGCTTCATACTTAAGAATCAAAAGGAACGTGCGCACCGAGTCCGGGGGATGTTCAGTGTTCAAAACTCATTTACAGTATCGAACGAACTTTTCCGTTACGTTAGAGAGCTTGCCAACAAGTACAAAGTTCCAGTGTCCATACATGCCTCTGAGGGGTTGGCTGATCTTTATCACAATTATGAGCACTTCGGCAAAAGAACTATTGAGCGTCTAAAGGATGTAGAATTTCTTGGACCAGACGTTGTGCTGACCCATTGCGTACATGTCAATGACGACGAACTGGCAATCATTAAAAAAACGGGGGCAAAGGTGGCCCATAACCCAATGAGTAATATGTTGAACGCTGTTGGCGTGGCACCGATAGTCAAAATGCATTCAATGGAAATTCCAGTAGGGCTGGGTAATGACGGTTATATCTTTGACAGCTTTGATAACATTCGAATGGTTTTCCTGCTGCACAAACTGGCCCGCGGAGATCCAAGCGCGATGCCATCTAGGGAAGCACTTGAGATGGCGACCATTCGAGGAGCGCAGTTGTACGGACTCGAGAATGAGCTTGGATCAATCGAAACTGGAAAGCTAGCAGATATCATAATAATCGACCCGAAACGCTCGCCCACGCCAGTGTACCCTGAAAATGTAATCGACCATATAGTTAACACTGTGACTGGTGATGATGTAGAAACGGTCATAGTGGGGGGGAATGTTTTAATGCGAGAAAGAAAAATGTTATCGATGGAAAAAGAGGAAGTAATAAAAATGTCACGAAAAAGTGCTGAAAGGATTTGGCACAAATTGGGAGCCATAAAAAAGAGGTGATATGACGGTTGACCTATCAGTTGAAATTTGCGGGATGAAGTTCAAGAACCCCATACTACCTGCGCCTGGACCAACAACCCGCGATGCTACCGCTTTATTGGAAGCATCTGAAGGTGGAGCCGGAGGACTTGTTGCCAAGACTCTTACAGCAAATCCTTCTAAAGTCCCTAGGCCTTGCATTATAAAAATTAAAGATAGTATGCTGAACGCGGAAATCGCATCGGATCTCACGGTTGACCAGTGGTTAAAGGTGGAGTATAAAAAAGCAAAAAAAGCAGGAATACCGCTAATTGCAAGCCTAGGTTATAATCCTGAGGAAATCAGAGAGCTAGCGCCCAAAGTGGCCGCTATTGGTGTAGACGCCCTGGAACTTTCAACCCACTACCTTGGCAACGATCCTACTCCAATTATTGAAGTCACTAAAGTAGCGAAAGAAGTGGTAGATATACCCGTTTTCATTAAGTTGAGCCCAAACGTTTTAGACATCACCCAGTTTGCGAAAGCAGCTGAGGATGCCGGGGCGGACGGAATAGTGGCTATCAACACTCTTGGACCTTGCCTTGCCATAGACATAGAAAACGCCATGCCCATGCTCGGAAGCGCGAACGGATATGGTTGGCTCTCAGGACCTGCGATAAAGTCCTTAGCAGTTAGATGCGTGGCCGACATAGCTCGAGCGGTGAAAATACCAATCATTGGAGTAGGCGGGATCTCGACTGGTAGGGATGCCATCGAGTTCATCATGGCTGGAGCATCTGCCGTGGGACTCTTGACCTCAGCCATGATACGCGGCAATAAGATCTACGGAATTATGGCCGACGAGATGGCAAAATTCATGCGTGCAAAGGGTTACAATAATGTGAATGATTTCAAGGGGTTAGCGCTACGGCATCTTCCAGAGCAACCGATCCGGGTGACGGCCAAACCAGTTGAAGTGATCTCATCGAGATGTACCGCCTGCGGACTTTGTGAACGATACTGCCCCTATGACGCAATCCGCGTTGTCGGGAAAGCTGCCAAGGTCGATCCGGTCAGATGCTACGAGTGTGGCCTCTGCGTGTCCGTTTGTCCGACTCGAGCAATCAGGTATTAGGACAGCTTCAAAATAAATTAATAATAATAAATGCTTAACGGATCATATGCTTTCTTGGATCAATATTTTTCAATGCATCATTATTCAAAACTAAAGCGACGTGAAAATTTTTGATAGAAAGATAATTAAATATTGGATCTCAAAATCAAGCTTGAAAACATGCACGAAAAAATATTTCAAAAGATAAACGAGCTGATGACTAAGGGCGAAACTTTTGCGGTCGCAACTATAGTCAGAACCGAGGGATCCACACCGCGTAAAACTGGAGCCAAAATGGTCGTCCGCAGGGACGGTAGCACTTTTGGCACGATTGGAGGCGACTGTGTGGAATCCGGGGCAGTAGACGAGGCGATAGAGGCGATAAATGTTGGAAAATCCAAAACCTTCAGCGCAGCCCTTGAAGAGGAGGAGCTGGGAGGGATAGGTATGAAGTGTGGCGGTTTGGCCGATATATACATTGAGGTAATTAAACCAGTCCCAAAGTTATTGATTATCGGGACAGGGAACGTAGGCTCTCAAATAGCAAAATTGGGACAAGACGTGGGGTTCTCAGTTACAGTTATCGACCCCGGCGCAAAGAAGGATAATTTTCCGGAGGCTACAGAGGTCATCGCAGAAATGGTAGAGAAGGGAGTCACTATGACGGAAATCACGCCTCAAACCTACGTAGTTGTGACCACTGGGCACAAATACGACGAGCCGGCGCTCAAGGCGGTCCTCAATTCTGACGTGAAATACATAGGGATGATAGGGAGTAGGAGAAAGGGAGCAGTCACTTTTAGGAAGTTAATCGATGAGGGGTTTCCGGAGGAGAGAGTCAAGATGATACACGTACCCATAGGCCTAGACATCGGCGCAGAAACGCCGGATGAAATTGCAGTCAGCGTAATAGCCGAGATAATAAAAGAACGCCGAAAGCCAAGCGCATCAGGTAGTAGCCTCAAAATCTCGTTCTGATATCTTCTAAATCCTCGGGCGTATCGAGATCTCTGACAGCCCACTCTCCTGAATCAATTAGCCCAAGTTCCGCCTTGTGTCTATGTATAACATCACGGACAAACTGGTTTTCCCTGAGGGCAAGAATATCTCCGAACAGGCTATGGTCGAACAAGACAGGGTGTCCTTTCTTCCCATTGAAAATCGGACTGACTACTTTAGCCCCGCCTTTCCATGATTCTACCGCTTTAAGAAGAAAACCCTTATCGACGAATGGCTGGTCTCCCAAAGCTAGAAAAACCGCGTCAAAATTTTCTAACTTTCTCAGTCCCTCTTTAAAGGTCGATATCATGCCCTCTTGATATCCATAGTTAACAGTCCATTGCACCTGCATCTTTACCAAAAAAGGGATAAGATCCTTGGGCTGGTGTCCCAGCACCACCACAATCTCATCCACAATATCCTTGAAAGATTCGATAATGCGTTGAATCAAGGGCTTTCCTTTTATTTCTAGCAGGAGTTTCTGAACTCCCATGCGCTTTGATTCTCCAGCAGCCATAATGATGGCTCCGATCAAAGCAGTCCACCATGTCCAAGCCCGGCAATTTCATCCCTGGTCAACTTTTCCCCTGCTAACACTCGCGGCAAAACGGTATCGAAACTCGTCACCTTATCAGGGATTAGACAAGCAGGCAGTCCCAGAACTGGGGTGCCGTCCAAGTAAGCGACCATTGCCATGGAACCTGGGAACATGGGGACACCTCGGGATATTATTTTAGCTCCAGTTTCCTTCATGGCAGTAGGAGTAACATCGCCAGCATCAACAGCCATACCTCCAGCCAATAAGATAAGTTGATATCCTTCTCTCTTTATCGCCAAAACTTCCCTCGTTATTCTATCAACGTCGTCGGGAACAATCACAGATTTACCTATCTTAAGGCCATATTCAGCCAGTTTCTCGGTCAACGTTGGATAAAACGCGTCTTTTATTCTCCCCTTGTAAACCTCAGTTCCTGTTATCACTAGACCGATTTTTCTGATTTTTATGGGCACTATCTTGAGAACGGGCCCCTTACTCTTCAACAATCTTTCCACTTTTTTCATGCGAGTTTCAGCCACAGATATTGGAACTATCTTCACTGATCCAATCAGTGAACCCTTTTTGACCCAGACATTGTTAGACTTGGTGGCGATGATAAAATCGTCTATGAGGTTTACCCGCTTGGCCACATCAGCTTTCACCTTGAGGAGCCCTGGAACCACCGCTAGCAAATTAACTTTACCTTGCGTGGGAATCGAACGTTTGGCGCTGGAATCTATTGAAGCACGTGCCATCCTAGTTGCCGCTTCTTCCTCGTGTACTTTCTTTTCATTGCCCTCTCGGATTAACACGAAGAAGTCGCCTGTATCCTTCAACCGGTTGAGATCTCCAGAGGTAATCACATGACCGCGTTTGAAAGAAACTCTCTTAAGACCTGGACCATAAGCGACAACATCGTGAGCCAATGATTTCCCGACTGCATCTTCAACTTTTACCTTCTGGACCATGAGCTCCACCGCTTTAGTAGATAGTATAGTAATATGCCGGCAATAAAAGCTGTGGTCATATTGACAATTATGGAGAGCCCCACGATCGTAAACACCACCAAAAAATCTATGGGCAATTTCACGTCGGATACTAACAACATCATTTGAATTCCTGTGAAAGCCAACAAAACCCCGAGAATCGAAAACGGGATTAAACCTAGTATGGACACCGCACTCGAGCCAAATACCAGAGCTATGACTACGAATACGCTGCCGATAATCAAACTTGAACCACCTGTCCTGGCTCCAAAACAATAATGGGCGGTCAAACCACCTGCACCGTGGCACATAGGCATACCACCCAAAGCCCCCACGGCTATATTAGCTACTCCGACACTGGTCGCCAAAGCACGAGTGGATGCATTTCTGGCTTTTACGCCGAAATATTTTTTAGCTAGATCTGAAGCCGAGATAACCGAGTTCGAGATGGTCAAAGGAAATTGAGGTAAGACCAAGATTACCAGCGCCGCTTGGAAATCAGTAACGCTGGGTATCTGCAGAGGTAGAATCTGTGGACCCAACGTGAAGCTCGGAGTTTTTATAGACAGTCCCACTAAAAATCCGATGGCTACCAGAGCCATCGCAGCTGGAATCTTTCTATTGGTAATAAGAAGTGCTGCGATCAGCAGTCCTGCTAAACCGATAATTGTGTTAAGGGGTAATCCCATTTGATAGATCACTTCCCCCCCGATAAACAGCTCTGGGCCGATAATGTACCGGACGGCTTTTACAAATAAAATAAGGCCTAGAGCCACTTGTAATCCGCGAACGACCGGTTTTGAGAAAAACCTAGCAACGTGGATGATGAGACCAGTCGTTCCTAGAAAGAGCATTAAGATGCCCGTAATCAATCCTGAGGCTGCGATGATTTGAGCAGATAGTCCTCCTGCAATAGCAATGACTGCTACAGCCTTGAACGGCTGCACAGAAACAGGGATTCTGTAATATAGACCTACACCCACATAGAAGAGACCTACCAACAAAAGCGCGATTGTGGCATTCAAACCGTTGATGACTATCAAAGGAATCAGTAAGGGCAACATAGTTCCAAGGTCGGCCAACGAGCCAGAAAGCTCCATCCTGTTAAATTCAAAGTCACCCAACCAATCACCCGTGCATAAATTTAAATGAAAAAAGATAAATAAAACGGTTGTGTGAACCAAAAATGATTGACATCAAAAAAACCAGCTTAACCAAAAGGCAATACGAAATCCTTAGAAAGAAGATAGAGGGAAAAAGTTTGAGCGATATTTCCAAGGAACTCCGCACCAGTAGGTCAAACATTAGCTCCATTGCTCGAACCGCCAAGGAAAACATCGAGAAATGTAGAGACACACTGAAGCTGATGGAGCTTGTGGACTGGCCGATAAAAATAACGGTCAAGACGGGTTCCAACATTTACGATGTTTCGGAGACTGTTTTCAATGAAGCTGATCGAAAGAAGATCAAGATATCTCACAATTATTCAGATCTTGTGAGATTTATAACTGAAGTCCTAGGATCAACAAGGCTAAAGCGTAGAAAGACGCTCAGAAAATTTACCATAGCGGTCAGCGGAGAAGGGAGGTTTGAAATCTTTTAGACAAAACAGAGATAAAAATGTAGCTAATAACCCCACGCTCGTCGCCAAAAACTTAAATTCCATGCCTGATTACATTTTATGCCAATAGGTAATTTTTAGGGTGATACAAGTGTTGACGCAGTTCAAGATAGAAAAGTTGAAACATAATGGGGTCTTGGTTCCAATCTATGAACCTAGGAGCTTTGCGATCATTTACCAGGGCGAGATGATTAAATTGAACCCGGACCAAGAAGAGATGGCAGTCGCTTGGGTAAAAAAATTAGGAACCGACTACGCTAAGGATCAGATTTTTGCCAAAAACTTTGGGGGAGACTTCTCAAAAGTATTAGGTATTGAAAAACCGACTAAGATTGATGATTTCGACTTCTCTGAAATAGTCAGGTGGGTGGAATCGGAAAAGGCTAGAAAAGAGCAAATGTCACAGGAAGAGAGGAAAAAGATCGCGGAAGCTAGAAAGAAAGTCAGGGAAGAAAACAAGCAGAAACATGGATATGCCCAAATAAATGACGAGGTCGTCGAAATCGGCAACTACACTGTTGAACCCCCTTCGATATTCATGGGGCGGGGAAAACACCCACTTCGCGGCAGGTGGAAGCCTAGGGCATGCTATGAGGATATTATTCTAAACTTATCCGAAGATGCCCCAATCCCCAAAACTCCCCCAGGGCACCAGTGGAGAGGCAGAGTTTTTGAGCCAGAATCTCTTTGGTTAGCTAAATGGCGCGATAAGCTCACGAGTGAACTCAAGTACGTCTGGGTAGCAGACAGCGCGCATTTTAAACAAGAACGAGAAATCGACAAGTTCAACAAGGCGTCGGATTTAGAAAGAATGATTGCCAAAGTTCGTGAACACATTAAGGCTAACTTGAACTCTGACGATGTCATACGGCGCAAAGTAGCGACGGTAGCATACCTAATAGACGAGTTGAGGATGAGAGTAGGTGACGAGAAGGAAGAGGACGAAGCCGATACTGTAGGCGCATCGACGCTCAGAGGATCTCACGTCAAGATAAGCGACTCTGATACGATAAGATTTGATTTTCTGGGAAAGGACGCAGTAAGGTGGACTAAGACCATAAAGCCATTGCCCATCGTAGTCAATAACTTAAGATCATTCATCCAAGGACCCAAGGACCAGATCTTTGCAGGTATTCGCTCCGAGATGGTTAATGATTTTTTTGGTGAAGTGGCTCATTGGTTAACGGCAAAAGTATTCAGGACCTACCACGCATCAAAAGTGGTCCGCGAGTATTTAGCTAGCGCCAAAATTAGTCCCAATAAACCAGAACTCGATAAGAAATACACAGCCGCTATGGCTAACCTCGAAGCAGCAATCACTTGTAACCATAAGAAAAAATTACCGAAAAACTGGAAGCAATCGATAGCTAAAAAAGAGGAAAGGGTCAAGAATCTCGAGTCAAAATTGATCGAGGTTATGGCAAAGCCCCGCACGAAATCAAACATTAAAAAGATAAAGAAACTCCGCGAAAGAATAAGGCAAGCCGCATTGAAAGTAAAGCTTGCGAGAGTCACGCGTGACTACAATCTTGGTACGTCACTTAAAAGCTACATAGACCCACGTACATTTGTCAAATGGGCCAACAAAGTTTCATATGACTGGAGGAAGTTCTATTCAAAAACCCTACAACGAAAATTCTGTTGGGTTGACGAGACTGAGAAAAGATGACCCAGAGCCTAGTCCAATAACCACGAACTATCTCATCTTTATCAATTTTAATTGTGGTTTATGAACTCTTTTTATTGCAGCTTATCTAGCTTGGAAGATCAGGTTTAAAGATTACACTACTTTCTATCAGATGTTACCTTAGTGGGAAAAGGAGAATACCGCAAGGTTACTGTTTCAGTCGGCCTTAGACCTTACTCCAATAATCTAATTTCATCTGAAAGCATCTGTGTTTCTGCTAATTTTGCTTTTCCGTGCTAGTTCAGGACAACTTTTAAATGAATCCTTTGGCCAGACTCTACTTGTAAGCCCGAATTCTACTATCTTCAAATTTTTTTTTAAATCAACAATAATGTACTGAGCGTGTTTTTTAATACTTTCAAATTTTCTGAGATAGAACCCTATCTCTGATTTAATTGTGTTTACCGTTTGTGAGGTATGGCTCGCAAACTTTTATAGATTTCTTGTTAGACCCTCGAATTAACTTTCGGTATTGCCCTCTTCCCCCCAGTAATCCAAGATGTGATGATTCATCTGTAAAGTTCTACTTCTACCTCGCGACCTTTTTCGTACCCCTCGAGGTTTTCCGGCACAACAATGAAACCATCAGATTGCGTCATCGAGCTGAGGATGCTGGATCCGCCTGCAGCGATAGGCTCTGCCAGAAACCTCCCACCTTCGCTTCTCAAGATGACCCGCAGTACCTCTGTTCTTCCAAGCGGGGAACTAACTTTCCGCGTTAGCTTCGCACGAGCTCGATGACGGCCGTAGTCTGGAGGCAGCCATTGCATAGCTAACAGGGCAGGCCTTGCCAACATGTCATAAGCCACAAGAGCAGAAACGGGAAAACCAGCCAGAGAAAACACTAATTTATCCCGAATTACACCGAAACCAGTCGGACTTCCAGGTCTGATCGCCACACCGTGGAATAGTATTTCCCCCAAGATGGCTATGGCATCTGGGACCAAATCACGTTCCCCAACGGAGCTACCGCCGGATACAAGAATCATATCGTTCAGCGATGCCTTTTTGAGAGCCCTTTGTATGAGACCGAAATCATCAGGCACGATCCCAAGTAGTTTTGGTAATCCACCGTTTCTGAGGACATTTGCTGCGATGGAGTAGCTGTTTGAGTTAGTCGTTTTGGCTGGTGCCAAGCGCCTGCCTGGTTCTCTAAGCTCACCCCCTGTAGCGAAAATACCAACCGTGGGCCTCCGAGCCACAACGACACGAAGACTCCCCGTCGAGGCCAACATCCCCACATCCTGTGGGCGAAGAACCTGCCCCCTTTTCAAAACTAAATCTCCCACGCGAACATCTTCACCTAGAGCCGAGACATTTTTACCTGGAGTCAGAGAAGCAAATACCCTGAGGACTTTGTCCACCGTCTTCGTGTTTTCCACCATTACAGAGGCGTCAGCGCCCTTAGGCATCATGGCACCGGTCATTATTTTTACCGCTTCTCCTTTTTTTATTCTAAGCTCAGTGGAAGAACCAATTGCCACGGAGCCTACTACGCGCATCTCAACCGGGTTCTGTGGGTTGGCTCCAAATGTATCTCGCGCCTTGACCGCGTAGCCATCGACAGCAGAGCGATCGAAGTGAGGAACGTTAACCCTAGAAAAGATATCTTCTGCAAGGACTCGCCTATCCGCCTTATCAAAAGTTACCGTCTCAAACTTCAAAGGTTTAGTTTTTGACAGTATTATCTTAAGCGCATCTGATAGTCTGGTGTATCGAGTAAATCCACGCATTCTAACTGACACTTTAACCACGAGCGTGTTTCACGACGTGTCCGAGATCCGGGAGAATAAGACCCATCGCAATTTCTACGGCATTCGGAGCGCCTGGTAAACAGAAGAAAGGCTTACGTTTGATTATTCCGGCAGATGCGCGAGTCAAAAGCGCCGGAGTCCCGACCATATCATACCCTACCCTGCGAAGTATCTCGCCAAACCCAAGGAGTTTTTTTTCGAAGAGTGGACCTACAGTTTCAATCGTGACATCTCGCTTGGAAACTCCAGTTCCACCAGTCAATATCACTGCGTCAATTTTTTGGTCCGCGGCGAATCCCCTTACTGATCTCAGGATCTTAGTCCGGTCATCCGGGACGATAAACCTAGTTGCCGCATGCCCAGCCTCTCGAGCATGATGAACAATGAGTTTCCCAGAAACATCCTCATCTCGATTTTTCGCCATGGCAGCAAATCTTGTATCACTCACCACTAAAACTGATAACCTGAGTTTTTTAGGTGCCTTTTTTCGATGTTCCTTAAAACTCAAATTTTCACCTTCTTAAGCACGCGTATTTCTTTGATATGGGTGGTCGGGTATTGGCCAGCTTGATCTTTTTCCAAGCTCTTTGTCATATCCCAAATGGTCAAGAGAGCACCGGCTACTCCTGCCAGGGCTTCCATCTCGACACCGGTCTGACCAGTGCTTCTCACTCTCACTTCAACTCTAACTCCACCTTTTTCAATCCTCACATTCACATCTATACCAGTTATAGGAATTGGGTGAGTAAGCAGTACCAGGCCGGGTGTTTTCTTGACCGCCAGTACTGCAGCTATCTGCGCTACCGACCGGACATCACCTTTAGGTAGTTTACCTGTCTTAATCTTCTTTACGGTATCCGCTTTGAGACGAATGAAACCAGTTGCGACAGCCATCCTGAACACTGCTGGTTTGTACCCGATATCCACCATGCGAACCATTCTATCACTTTAGTAGCATCTTCCACTAGAAATAAAAGTTTAGTTTATATTTTTAATCAAGGGATTTGGGGATCAATTTTAGGCATTTTAGTAATACATCGGGCTGAGATACCGCTCCTCCGCTGGTGACCAAACGCTATTTCTGCCTAACTTTGCATGCTTCACCCTGCCCGTGGATTCCAGATATTTAAGGACTTGATTAACTTCTCTCACTTTCCAGCTCAACGCTTTGGATAAGTCGGAGGAACTAAGAATACCGAATTTACGCAGCACGAACTCCACCACGCTGCGTTTGATTTCTGCAGACCACTCTTTCTCATCACCGTACTCCTCCTCGTCTTCCTCAAGGTATACTGAAGCTTTTTTCATGTTCACAACTCAATAATGCTCAAACGGTTTTCGACCTCAACTGAGCCTCTGAAACCAAATTCCTAAATCCATCGCATGGAAGAACTTCGCCGAGTCCAACGCCAGGACAGTCTTCCGATACATCGAAAACAATGTCACCTTTATTTTTGCACATAGAGAAGGGATAGAACTTACAGACGATTGGGCGGGTATTATAAATTCTACATGACTTACCATCGAGAAAGACACATTTACCGCCCCGTTTTTTCATTTTGTATCGGTACTGCCCGTTTTTTGAGATAGACGAGGAAAAGGACAAGGGACTAGTCCTAGTTCTGGATGATATTCTCTCCACCTCCTCCCTCGTGAGAAGTAAATTTCTCCCCCGATGGGAAGTGTCGCCGCAACACCTTGCGCAACGTTGGCACTCGAAACGCGTGTTCCGTGGTAATACTAGATCCATAATACAACAATTCAGCTTTAAAAGGTTTTAATGGTTTCGCCTTCCGCAAAGGTTAAGTCAATGCGTCATACGAAATAAATTGAGTCTATGTTCCTCAAGCGGATATTCAGCAAGCCACCGCCGCAAAAACACGTAGTAGTAAAGTACTCATTAAAAACACTACAAGCGCAAGTAATTAAGATCAGGGGTGAAAAAATGGAAAATTTAAAGAATCTAGTTAACCCTATCATCGACGAAATAGCCACGGTCGATAAAGCTGTATTGGAAAGCCTGAAAGATCTTAAGAGCTCAGACCCGGAGGATGTCCACCCAACTCTGCTGAAGTCAGGCACGGAAGCAAGAAAACTTCTCTATGAAAAGATGGTTAGGGCGGTATCCGACATGAGACGCCCTACGGAGTTTTCGAAGGAAAGTCTCTCCTCGTTCGATGAGAAGCTATCCAAAGCCATCAACCTCACCACCGATGCGATGATCACGCACGGGCGCTATGTGAGATCGGTTTTCTCGCAAAAATCATCAATAGTAGAGTCTCGGCTTCGAGAACTACACAACCTAGCCCTGAAACTGCACAATTCTGCTAATAATGCTATGAAAGAAATCAGTAGTCTTGACTCGATCATTACCGAAATTGACGCACAAACGCAACTCGTATCGGGCAGAAATAAGATTGACGACGATATCAAATACATAAAAATCCGTCATGAAAAAATAAAGGGGCTTGTTAATGAGGAGACCGATCGTCTAAAGGAATTAAGATCAAGCGAGGAATTCAAAAACGCCTCCGATTCCAGAGAGAAACTTAAGCAAGTACGACAGGATACCCACAAGGCGAAAGGAACAGCCATGAGTCACATCTCGGAGATGAGCAGGCCTTTCAGAAAAGTAGAAAAGCTTGTTCTTTCCGGTAAGCACTCGATTGAAAGTGATTTGAACAGAATATTGAAAATATGCATAAACAACCCTGCGGAAGTCATCACTTCGGACGAGAATATCGCATCACTTGAGAAACTGTTAAAAGAGACCTCAAATCTTATCGGCCAGGAGAAGATTGACCTAAATACCAGAGAGAGAAGGAAGAAACTCGATGCCGCCCAAAGACTGGCAGATGAACTCCGAATCATCAAAAAAACATTGGTAAACCTGAAAGACCAGTTGGAAATTCAACGAAATGCAACTGAAAACCCTATTTTTGGACGTGAGGTCAAACTGGAGGAGTCAATTAAGCTGCAGCAGAATGAGCTGGTAGAGGTCCAGTTCTCTATTGAAGAGCTGGATAAAAATTCAAAAAAGATGGATAAAGAAGTAAGTTCCAAGAGAAAAAACTTAGAGAAATTGGCCAGCGATGTAATGGGTATGAAAGTCGAGCTCACTTCTTAAAACCTTCGAGATACCAAGTTTTCTCAACCTATTTTTAATTTTACACTATTACCTGGCAAATCCTCAATTACCGTGCCCAAACTGAGTTTTTCGCGCTAGGTTTCGAGTTGGCGGTTGAGCGAACTTTAAGCCATACACCATCGGAATCGCGCTCAGAATACCTTATAAAAAGTTATATCTTTAGCAGTAATTACCAGTTTATGATTTTGGTTCCTTGACCTTTACGGGTTGCTTCTCCTTAGGTTTCTTGGGTTTTTCTTCGGCTGGCTTTTCTTTTTTGAAGTCCGTATAACCACATCTACCGCAGGCAAATCGGTTCGTGTGCTCGGCCATGAAAACTCCCGGGCCACAGCGCGGACATGAAATCCTCAAATGTTTTGCCTTTCCGCCATCAATCTTGTAGAGCTTGGATTTAGAGGCTTTAACTTTCTTTGCCACTCATATCCTCTCCAGCTTCCTTATCAAGTTCCTTGGGTTTTTCTTCGGCTGGCTTTTCTTGTTTTGGCTCCTTGCCCTTTGC
>CAYFIY010000005.1:0-12046 GCA_964343275.1 Hadarchaeota archaeon (SeqCode) | reverse complement strand
GTTGCTTCTCCTTAGGTTCCTTGGGTTTTTCTTCGGCTGGCTTTTCTTGTTTTGGTTCCTTGCCCTTTGCGGGTTGCTTCTCCTTAGGTTCCTTGGGTTTTTCTTCGGCTGGCTTTTCTTGTTTTGGTTCCTTTTTTATCCCTCGCTCAAGCAAGTATTTAGGCTCCATATCTTCCAGCTGTTTGCGTGTAGTATAGGCTCGAGCAATCCCAGACGCCGTCTGTTTACCATGACTACTCGTTAGTTTGTCGATCACAAGCAACTCCTCTAAAAACCCGAGCAGTGATGCCAGCTTTGTGCGAACATCTAGACGTTTAGGCGTGGGGGCGTTTGAATGATCAACTCTGAATTCGACCTCTGTTCTTTTGAACAGGGGATTATCTGATTTTTTTATTATCTCAACTTCCAATATTACCCCTTCTTTCAATAGAGGTCATCCGAAATAAACCCACCGCTTCACCGTTGATGGCTCGGGTCAAACTTCGGCCACGAATTTGTTCAAAATCTCCTGAAACTCGCGGCGCTTTTCTTCTGTGACCTCAATTAGTACTATTCCCTCGCTTGGTTGGCCGTATACCACTATTGATCCATCAGGCGACGCCAAGACAGCCGGAATTGTAGCCAGATCCTCCTCACCCTCCACCATTATCTTTATAGGCATTTGTGCAGCTTCTAGTGCCTTCCGAAGCTCGACGGTAATAATTCCGGCGTGATTCTTGACATGGAACACGGTTCCTTTAAAAGATTCCACAAGATTCTTTACCTCAATATCAACCGGCGACCGCATCGCCATGAGGTCGACAACAACAATATCTGGCTTCAACCCAGCTGCCAAGAACTTTGATGCCACGATATCCCCTATCAGGATTAATCTCGTTGGGTTGCGTTTTTGGATATGTTCAATGGCCCGCGACACATTGGGGATTAATTTTCCCAGCGGTAGTTTAAGGCTCTGCCTGAGGTTCTCCGGCAATCTCAATGGTATTTCGTTTTTTTCCATGTCGACCAACATACCTGCTTTATAGTTTTACTAAAATACCATGGTTGAGCTGGAAAAATGGAACCATTTGGAGAACTCATCAAACCTTTGCGCTCAGCGCTCCGTGATTTTGGGCTGAACAAACCAACCAAGCCGCAAGAACTAGCCGTACCAGCGGTATTGAGTCAAAAACACCTCTTGTTGATCGCCCCAACCGGCACTGGAAAGACTGAAGCCGCCATGTTACCGGTGTTCAATCTCTACCTCTCCCGCAAAGTGGTACCCGGTATCAAGATTCTATATATAGCGCCGCTCAAGGCCCTCAACCGAGATATGCTAACGCGTCTCGAAAGATGGGGCAATCGTCTTGGTATTCGTATCGCAGTTAGACATGGAGATACTCCGACCAGCCAGAGACGAAAACAGGCAAGAGAGCCCCCGGACATGCTGATAACCACCCCGGAAACACTCCAAGCCATTCTGCCTGGCAAGATACTCAAGGATCACTTGAGAAGTGTACGATGGGTAGTGGTGGACGAGGTTCACGAATTGGCTGAGGACAAGCGCGGAGTTCAGCTATCGATGGGTCTAGAGAGGCTTACCCAACTCTCCGGGGAGTTCCAAAGAATCGGACTTTCTGCCACTGTTGGATCCAAGGCGGAGATGGCCAAATTCCTCGCAGGTGAAGGACGCCATATATCTATATTGGATGCCTCGATGGAGAAGAAAATGGATGTCAAAGTTGAATGTCCGATGCCGACCAAAGACGACGCGGAGCTGGCTGAAAAAATTTACGTTAATCCCACTATGGCTGCAAGACTGAGAAAGATACATGAGTTAATCGAAAAACACGACTCAGTACTGATCTTTGTGAATACCCGAGAGGCAGCAGAAATCATAGGATCCAGACTCAAAATGTTAGATCCATCATCGCGAGTCGGGATTCACCACGGATCACTATCTAAGAGGGTCCGCGTCGAAGCTGAGGAGGCTTTCCGCAACGGGACACTGAAGGGACTGATCTGCACCTCATCTATGGAACTAGGAATTGACATCGGGGCAGTCGACCTAGTAGTGCAATACATGTCCCCAAGACAAATCACTAGGCTGATACAGAGGTTGGGTCGCTCGGGCCATCGTGTGGGAGCCATTTCCAAGGGAGTAATCATATCCTCAAGCCCAGACGATGTTGCGGAAGGAGTAGTAATCGCCAGAAAGGCCACAAGAGGGGAGCTAGAGGTTGCGAGGTTTCATCATCTAGCTTTGGACGTGCTGGCCCATCAGCTCGTCGGAATCTTGCTGGACCGAAATAGGACTAATATTGATGAAGCCATGTATCTGGTGAAACGCGCCTACCCTTACATAGATTTGGACAAGGAAACCTTCGAACGCATTCTGGGCCAGCTCAGAGAAATAGGGTTAGTATGGGTGGAAGATGGCTGGTTCAAGATCAGAAGACCAGGATATGAATACTATTTCACGAATCTTTCAATGATACCCGATACAAAACGTTATATCATCAAGGACTTGGCTTCGGGAAAGAAAGTGGGGTCACTTGACGAGGAGTTCGTGGCTTACCATGGTGACATGGGATCTGTTTTCATCATGAAAGGAGAGGCCTGGAGAATTTTAGAAACTGATCATGAACGGAACCTTGTGATTGTTGAGCCGATTGACGACCCATTGGGAGCCATTCCGGCCTGGGAAGGCGAACTCATCCCGGTGCCGTTTGATGTCGCTCAGGAAGTAGGGAAGCTTAGGGCCAAGATCTCGGGAACATTAACAGAAGGTGAACCGGGCGAGACTGCCACCGTAAATCCAATGAAAGATTATCCTGTCGCCGACGCCGCAGTCAGCTGGCTTGTTGATCAAGTCCGAGAACACATTAATAGCAGAACCCCTCTTCCAACTGATAAACTGCTCCTCTTGGAAACTAGCGGGAGTTTCTCCGTGTTACACGCCTGCTTCGGTAGCCTGGTAAACCAGACCCTCGCCTGGATCGTAGGCACACTTTTGACCGCCAGAATCGGGACGAGTGTTTCAGTCAGGGTTGATCCGTACCGAATCTCTTTTAAATTTCCCGGAAAATCCAAACCTGAACTTATTGAAAAAATAATCTGCGATCTTAAGGCTGAGCAACTTTGGTCGCTCCTGCAACTAACGCTCATGCACAGTTCCATGTTTAGATGGCGTTTAGTACATGTCGCGAAGAGGTTCGGATCTATAAAAAAGGATGCGGAACTCGCCAAGATCAATCTACGCCGCATCGTGCGGGCTTTGGAGGGCACGCCTATCTACGACGAAGCCATGAGAGAAACGATGCTAGAGCGACTTGATGTCCGGACGACAGAAAAGGTTCTAAATTTTTTGAACTCCGGAAAGTTCAGAATCATTGCTTCAAACAGAGATAGGGATGGACCCACACCCTTGGCATGGCCACTGCTCAACGAGCTATCTGGCGGAGAACTGGTCTTACCCAAACGGGCCGAACGAGAAATACTCCTGGCTTTCAAGAACCGCCTCAATCAGCAGCATCTCAGGCTCCACTGTATGAACTGCAACGATTGGACCGTTTCGACACGGGTAGGGCGCCTGAAGGAGCCCGTATCATGTAAAAACTGCGGGGCAAAGTTAATCACTCTAATTCCGCGTGACAGCCGCGAACTTTTATCTGCGATAAAAAAACATGATGGTGAAACAAAACTGATATCAGAAGAGAAAAAAAATGTCAAGCGTGCGTTCCAAATAGCTAATCTCCTACTAACCTACGGAAAACGCGCTGTGGTTACTCTTTCCGGACGTGGCATTGGACCTCAGACAGCCACAAGAATACTGGCAAATCACCCCCGGGACGATGACGACTTTTATAGAGCAATTCTAAAGGCTGAGAAGATATATTCCCGAACCAAGAGATTCTGGGCTAAACCATGATAGTATGAGCTAAGGGCGAGAGTTTTAAAGATAAACTCCAATGGCCGTAAAAAATATTAAAGCATCGCTTTTCGTCCGTTATCTGTAGGCTTGAGGCGTGAGTCCAAATATCCAAGGGTCTGTAGCCGCCTTATCTGCCCTTTCGCCACAATCAGAGGCATTCCTGCAGCATTCGCGGCCCTGTCGATTGAAGCACCAGTGTCCAAACTCTTCATTATGCTTCTTCCAGCCTCCCCTACCAGAATCTCGTCCGCCAACCTTCTCCTCACAGCTGGGTCAATGCCTGGCCTTGCATTCAAAATATTCTGGAAGAGCTCCGGTCCTGGTGGCGAGTTGTATTTATCAAATAGGACTTTCTGGGAAATCTTTGAACCAGCTATTGCGCCTCTCAGCCCTTCGAGATCTCTAACGAATTGGTATATCTCCTTTTCGCGCTTCAAAGCTCCGTCCTCGCTGATGCCAAGAGAACTGCGAAGGGACTCGTTAGCTTCTTTGAGCACCATAAGTTCTTGGTTTTGAGTTTCGATTCGCTGTTGAAGTTTGCGCGGCCGCGAGAAACCAGTCCTGGACAGAATTATCCACGCCAGCAAGACTATGATTATCGCACCCAAGATTATTATCTCAACTTTCATAACCTCTCCACTATTTTTACATCATAAGGGCATTTAAAACTTCATGACACTTCATTATCTTATGGTATTTGGCAATCCTGGTGCTAAAATGTTCGTGACCGAGCTAAAGTGTCTTAAATGTGGAAATAAACACAGGGCTATTAAAGGACTTTATATCTGTGAAAAGTGCGGCGGAAAGCTGGATATAATATACGACTATGAAAAGATAGCGTCTAAAATCGACAAAAAAGAGCTGACCAGGCGACCGGGCGGTGTTTGGAGATATTTTGAGCTCCTACCCGTATCACACAAGAAAAACATCGTGACACTTGAAGAGGGAAATACGCCACTCTTAGAAGCAAAAAATATTGCCCACGAGCTTGGGATGAAGCACCTGTTTCTGAAGGACGAAACCCGTAACCCCACGATGTCCTTTAAGGACCGTCCAATGAGCGTGGGGGTTTCAAAAGCCGTTGAGTTTGGCGCCCAGACAGTAGTCTGTGCATCGAGCGGTAACGCCGCAGTAGCGCTGTCAGCCTATTCAGCAAAGGCGGGGATCAAATGCTACACTTTCGTTGCGAAGGAAGCCCCTTTGAGCAAGATAGCACAAATATCGATGCATGGGGCAATAGTCGTTCGCCCTGAGTTGGATGGTACAGGCGACCCAACTTACAACCTCATGATCAAGTCTTGGAAAAAATTCGGTTGGCACCCGATCCCAAGTGGTGGGGTTTTTAACCCATATCAGCCAGAGGGTTCGAAGACCATCTCCTATGAGATATGCGAGCAACTCAACTGGCGTGCGCCAGATTGGTTGATCGTTCCTGTTGGGGCTGGAACTCTTCTTTCGGGGAACGCAAAGGGGTACTTCGAATTCGAGCGGCTTGGTTTCATAAAAGAGCTGCCCCATCTGGCTGCGATTCAACCCGAAGGCAGCGCGCCGTTAGTAAAGGCATTCAAGGAAGGAACAAAACCCTATGAAATTCAATGTTGGCCAGAACCCAATACTTGTGCAGGTGGATGCGTAGATCCATACCCTTGGGATGCCGACACCGCAATACCGGCGTTAAAACGTACCAAAGGAACAGCTGAGACAGTCACAGAAGCTGAAATCATTGAGACTCAGAAATCCCTCGCAAAGAAGGAGGGAATTTTCGCCGAGCCCTCGGGCTCGGTTGGTTTTGCCGGGCTCCGAAAGTTGCTCGAAGCTGGAATTATTGATCGTTCTGATGTCGTCGTAGTCGAGGTAACCGGTGGTGGGCTAAAGGATATTGAAATCGCGATGCGAAATGCTCACAAACCGGAGTTAATTGAACCCGAACTTAAAAAGCTTAAAAAAATCATTGAAAAGAAATAATATCAAATATTGCGATAACAGTAATCGTCTAAGAGCTCATTCACGAGAAAATTATTCTTTGAGTCTAACCATCTGTTAAAATAAAAAAAAGAGGATTCATTCCTCGATGGTACGCAAGGAATGAATTAAGGTGAAGTCAAATTGGGGAAATCAAAAAGGTCATCGCCTGGTAGTCTTAGTGTGCCATTTATGATGTCTTAGCCTAACCTACAGAACCAGAAACAAATTTTTTAATTTATCCTCTCGTATATGGCTTTAGTAAAGCTGCTGGACCCTTTGCTCTTCTGAATACCAAAATAACCAATATTAAAGCTAAAAAGTAGGGCAACATCAGAAGGAAGTGATAAGGAATTGAAGGATCTGTGATCATCAGTCTTGCCCCAAGTGCGTAAGCGAAACCGAAGAGTAAGCTACTGGCGATGGCGATAAAGGGGTTCCATTTGGAAAGAATTACTACAATGATGGCAATCCACCCTCGCCCCGCTACCATCCCTTCCCCGAAGTGTCCTATGAGTCCGAGGGTTAGAGAAGCCCCAGCTAATCCTGCCATCGCCCCGCCAAACGTGACACAAAGGAGTTTGGTGCGGTTTACTTCTATACCGGCACTATCTGCAGCCCTTGGATTTTCCCCTACCGCCCTTACTTTCAAACCTACAGAGGTCTTAAATAAAACGATTCCTGCGATTAATGCTACGATCAGTGCAAGATATACTAAAATATTTTGATTGAATAAAAGTGGCGCAAATGGTTTGACCCCGGCCTGGATTGTTAAATGAAAGGTTCGGTTACCGAAATAAGAGATACCCTCGCCCAACATAACCAGAAGGAGGCCAGCAATGATTTGATTAACCCTCAATCTTAAAGTCATAAAGGCTAGGAACGTACTAAGTATAATAGTGAACAATATAGCAGATGCTACCCCAAGCCAGAGAGAATTCGACATTATTGCAGCCAAGAGGCCTACAAAGGCCCCAGTTGCCATCATTCCCTCGATACCAAGGTTCATTACTCCCGACCGTTGACCGATTATTTCTCCGGTTGCCGCGAAAAGTACGGGGGTAGCCATTATGAAAGTAGCCGACCCAACACCAACTAAAAACGAAATATCAACCATTTATTTTCTCCTCTCAATCGCTTTTTCAAAACCTATTATTACAAATGTTATCAAAGATATAATGATAAATATCATACCGTAATGTACCCCCGCAAGTCTTTGCATCGTTTCTGCACCCACCAGCAAAGCAGCGAAGAATATCGCTGCTGGAATTTCCCATATCGGATTAAACCTTCCCAGCACGGCCACTAATATCCCTAAATAACCAAGATTTTGAGGAAAGCGCGCTGTCAAAAAATGATGAATTCCCAATATTTCTATACCCCCGGACATGCCTGCTAGTCCCGCACCTAAAAATCCCGCAATTACAACCATTTTTGAAATTTCAATTCCCCCGTAACGTGCAGCATTTAAACTAGTGCCAACTACTTGGATTTTGTAGCCTACAGAAGTCCTATATAAAAATATAAAAACTAAAATGGCGGCAAATATAGGAAGTAAAAAACCTAAATGTAATCGTGTTCCAAGAATTAGTCTTGGCAGCCACGTAACTATAGCAATATTTGCAGTTTGAGGATTAGGATTACCCGGTTCCTTTAGCGGACCTACGGTCAAGTAATTAATTAATAAAATAGCAATAAAATTTAAGATAACAGTAAGAAAAACTTCATTAATACCAGCTTTGACTTTTAATAGTAACGGAAGAGATATGTAAATTATCCCCGATAAAAAAGAGACTATGAGTATCAGTGGGATAGAAATACCGCTAGGTAAATTTCCTAGCGAGGAAGCAACTATCCATGCAAATAATGCGCCTATGAACAATTGCCCCTCGCCTCCGATATTCCAAAATCCAGCTCTATGGGGCAAGGTAAAAGCTAAAGCGGTTAGTAATAAAGGAGTTGCTTTAACTAAAGTTTCACTTATTCCGTATGCGCTTCCTAGGGCCCCAATGAAGATAGCATGGAAGGCCGAGATGGGATTGCTTCCAGTTAAAATTAGCAAAACAGAACTTGCCCCTAGCGCGATCAATAATCCCAGTGGATATATTGCGATTCTTTTGAGATCCATCAACAGAAGTTATTGCGAGCTTTTTTTATCACTTTCGGTAAAAAAATAACATACAGTCTCGATGAAACGAAAACTTTTAAACGAGTTATCAAATGAGCCCGAACTTAAAAAGCTTAAAAAAATCATTGAAAAGAAATAATATCAAATATTGCGATAACAGTAATCGTCTAAGAGCTCATTCACGAGAAAATTATTCTTTGAGTCTAACCATCTGTTAAAATAAAAAAAAGAGGATTCATTCCTCGATGGTACGCAAGGAATGAATTAAGGTGAAGTCAAATTGGGGAAATCAAAAAGGTCATCGCCTGGTAGTCTTAGTGTGCCATTTATGATGTCTTGCTTTGCTTGTTCGATACTTGCTTTGGCCTCATCTGGAACCAGTCCATCGATGAAAAATGTGAATGGTACTAGGTATCCAGTACCTGACTTCAATCCAAGATTCCATATCTTTCCGCCATATTCGTCCCATTTATCCTGCGCTAAAATTTCGTATACTATGTCTACAAGTGGGGCGTAATCCAGTTCGTAGCTAGTCAGCGTGTTGTTAGGGGCCCATGAACTTTGATCCCCATAACATCCGATCACCCAAATGTTCTTATCCACTGCTGCAGATACCACTCCTCGCCCTGTCACGTCAGCAACCTGGTCAATAACGTCAACATTATGTTCCTCTATCATAGCATCTGCCAGAGTATATCCCAGTGTTGCATCGATCCAAGTGCCTGCATATACTAGATGTATATCGATAGCCGAGCTTACGCTTTTAACTCCAGCTGTATAGGATAGTGATTCAGCGTGCAACGGAAGATAATTCTCTCCAATGATCATCCCTACATTATTTGTTTGTGTCATATGGCCTGCTACGATCCCGGACAAATATTGTGCTTCATCAGACCTTTCATTAACCCCTATAACGTTTGGTGGTAAGTCCTCTTCGAAACTAGGGGGGATATTAACTGCTATGAACTTAACATCAGGAGCCTCCAAAGCAGGTTCAAGCACGTAGACGGAAAACTCTGCTCCATTTGTGAGAATTACATCATATCCAGCTGCTACATAGTCTCTTATCATCCTTGGGGTATCACCAACGTTCAGAACAGCAAATCGTGTTACATCTGAAGACGCTTCGTATTTTATATCCGCATAATCTGCCGCTTCAACAGCTGATGCACTCCAACCAAGGTCGGTTTCATCGCTAGTGGTAATGAACCCCCACTTAATCCCAGTAGGATAAGTAACTTCTGGGGCAATCTGAGCAGAGGTGGTCACAGTAACGGTTTGAGCCGGTGCGGTCGCTGTAGGTGCTGTAGGTGAGGTCACGAGATAAACGACAGGAGCTACTATGATTACAGTTACGACAACAGCTAAGATAATTGCAGTAGTGGTAGTTATTCCCTTTTCACTTCTCATGTTTTTCACGTAGTCTATACGTTTTTTATCGAACTTAAATAGCTTTTGGTAGTTCAGGCTTTGTAAAGAAAGTGCCTCCTGTAAAGTAAGTGACGAGGCTGTAAATAAAGTGGAGGTGAATTAAGACTTTAAATACAAAGCCGGTAGTTCAAAAAAAAGGTCAAAATATAAGCGCCATACCCAAGTCCGTCAACTCTTTCCGTACTTGATCGTACATTTCGAGCCATTCTTTAGATGGTTTAAAGGATTTAAAATCATAGCAATCCGTAGCTATTTTACCCTTAGGGGGATTCTTAAATTCACCTTCATATTTAGGCAAAATATTTTTGACAATTTCATTTGCTTGATCAAGTTTCATCCCACCAGAAGACTTTATAATCTCCGCAGAGAGCTTGTCCTCCAAACAAGTCCAATGGTCAGGATATCTGCCCATACCGGAACGTACTCCAACTATAATTGACGTTCCGGATACTGCCTCATTTATAGAGTGACAAGCAGTTTCATATAATAACATCTTGGTGCATGGGCCTGCAATGGGACTAATCTGCCCTTGGAACACTTTATTATAGTTCCTGCTTAACGCCAATGCCCCCAATGAATCTGCCCATATCGAAGTCCTGCTGGTATTAATGCCATACCTAGCATCGGTGCATTGAGAAGTCACGAATTCTGCCTGATAAATCAAGGGCACGAGTATAGAAGCGGCTATCCGTATCAGAGCCGCCCCTTCTGGACCCCCGCCAAACCCTCCAACTATTGGATGATGAAGAACGTACGGCTTGCCCCCAATCATGCGCGCATGTATTGCTTTGTTTAGGTAATGGAAATTGGTTTTCAGTTCGGAGACCGTCCCAGTAACTGCAAGATCTGTTATATCAGCTCCGCCGGGGACTCCATATCCTCCAAAATGTCCCAAGTCTGTCACAGACGAGGTGATCATGCTAGTAGGCATGTTAGCTCTTCCCGCCCTCCTAGTTGACTCCTTGGTAAGTTTGGCCTCTTGCAAGCCCATCATAAGTTCATAGGGTGTATCCGCCCTCACAGTGGTACCATAGACAGTATATAAAGTACCAAGTGTCAACACATCGACTGTTCTATATTGGGCCACACTCTGATGTAATTGAACCCAGAGATCCTCAGAAGTCGGGTTACCTATTCCTCCAAGATGAGTTATTGCGGGATTCTTATCCTCAGGCTTCCGAGGGCTTATTCTGACTTGATCCGAGTACTTGCCGTAAACAGGTTCTATAGGGGGACTTTTAATCCATTCTTTCAGTTCATTCTCGTCTACTTTTATTATCCTCTCAGTATCCAAACATAACATTCCTGTTTCAAGCGCAAGTTCTATTGCGGCATTGAAAAAATCGTCAGCTAAATCAACATTGGTTGGAATGGGATTCTTTGGGTCGTATGTATTGTTTAACCCGTGTTCCTTTAACTTCTCGGCAGTCTTTATCGCTATGATTTTTCTATCCCAATCAACAGTCTCACAAGGCTTACCAGCAAAGCACTGTTCCAAAGTGTCCATGATTGTGTAATCCAAAAAGTCAATCCCCCACTCCGACATACAGTGGTTTTTTAAGAGGTCTAGGCATGTTTTCTGCTATGAAACGCTTGCAGAGATCGACGCCGTCTAAAACTGATCTCCCCCAACCATCAGCTTTTATTTCTTCAGTCCATTCAGGTGATGTAGCGCCCCCCCCAATTATCACGAAATATTTGTCCCTGACACCCTTGTCCTCCAAACTCCTGACAACATCCATTTGATAAGGCGTAGATACAAACATTAAACTCGACATCGCTATGATATCGGCATTAACTTCATTGGCCTTCTTAATAAAATCCAAAACTTTAACATCACTCCCTAAATCGTGAACCTCGAAACCAGCCACGGCAAGCATCGTGGCCACTAAGTTTTTCCCTATATCGTGGATATCGCCAGTACTTGTTCCAATTACGACCTTACCTTGCTTAACTTCTTTTTCGTTTCCCTCTATAATCTTGGGTCTCAGAACAGATAGGGCAGCTTTCATCGCGTCTGCCGCCAACATGACACCAGGAAGAAAAATCTCAAAATCCTCGAACTTTTTACCAACAACTTCCATGCCCTTTGACAAGCCCCCATTGATGGCCTCAATGGGATCTATCCCTGCAGCCAAAGCCTTTTCGGCCGCCTTCTTGGACGAACTTACGTCTCCATTAATAACAACTTTTGATAATTCATCTAGAATTTCGCTCGTGCCCATACCTCCTTTTAAAAAAAGGGTCGATGACCTATAAATATTTGCTTTAAAATAAAATTCATTTCTAAAAAATTAATGAAAAATAGAGAAGCTGACATAGTAGAGAAAAAATAAAAAGAGAGAAGAAAAATGTAGTTTGGGTTATTATGCGAGGGAAATTTTCGGTTGTAGGTAAAAGAATTTCGAAATTGGATGCAGTTGAACTGGCAACAGGAAAAGCGGAGTACCTCGATGACATAGAACTACCCGGAATGTTGCATGTGAAAATGCTCGGGAGTCCTCATGCCCACGCAAATATCAAGAGAATAAATACATGCAAAGCAGAAAAAGTCCCCGGGGTCGAAAAAGTAGTCACATTAAAAGACGCGCCCAAAATACCATTCAATCCAG